>JAQSXP010000339.1 GCA_029256605.1 Devosia sp.
GGTCTCGCCGCGATAATCGAGCACATCGTCAACGAGCTGGAACGCGGTGCCCAGCTCAAGGCCGTAGCGCGCCAGAGCCTTGCGGCCCTGCGCATCGGCGCCGCCCGACATGGCGCCCACTTCGCAGGCGGCCTGGAACAGCACCGCGGTCTTGGCGCGGATCACTTCGGCATAATCCTGGGGAGTGGTGGTGAGGTCCCCAGTCTTGGCGAGCTGGAACACTTCGCCTTCGGCCATGGCCGCGGAAGCCGCCGACAGCACGCCCAGAGCGGCAATGTCGCCGGTCTCGACCATCATCATGAAGGCCTGGCCAAGCAGGAAATCGCCAACGAGAATGGAGGCCTTGTTGCCCCAGACCATCCGGGCCGCCGGCTTGCCGCGACGCATGTCGCTTTCATCGACCACATCGTCATGCAGAAGCGTGGCGTTGTGCATGAATTCGACGGCGGCGGCGAAATTGATGGCCGAGCCCGTGCCCTTGCCGAAAAGGGACGCCGCGGCCACCGTCAGCATCGGGCGCAGGCGCTTGCCACCGCTCTCGATGAGGTAGCGCGCCAGCTCGGGCACCATTTCAACATGGGAATCGGCGCGGGCCAGGATCAGCGCGTTGACCTTGGCCATGTCAGCGGCCGTGGCGTCGATCAGCCGGTCAACGGCATTGGCACTCACTGCCGGTTTGGTTTGCGTCACAACAGACACGCGGTACGGTCCTCGTTTGCCGCCCACTGGCAAATCTGGTTGAGCCTGATGCGTTTGCCGCTGTAAGCTCGCGCAAAAACCGGCCAATTGGGTGCGATGTCCCTAGACCAGACCAGCGACTTTGTCCAACAGCAAACCACGACCGCGGACGCCTTTTTGGGTGGCCGGATCACTGTGCGCCAGCCGGCGCAGGGGTTTCGGGCAGGGCTGGACAGCGTGTTGCTGGGGGCCGCTGTTACTTCCGGCGCCCAAAGGCTGCTGGACCTGGGGAGCGGGGTCGGCACGGCCGCTCTCGTCGCATTGGCCCATGCTCCGGCGCTGCGCGCCACTTTGGCCGAGCGCGACGAGGCCATGCTGGCGCTGGCGCGGAGCAATGCCGAGGCCAACGGCTTTGCCGATCGCGTGGTGTTGGCCACTGTCGATGTGGCGGGGCCGGGCAGCGCGCGCCGGGAGGCGGGAATCGGCGAAAATGCTTACGACAGTGTTATCGCCAACCCACCGTTTTTCGATGCCGCGCGCGGCACGCTGGCCCGGGTGCAGGGGCGGGCAGGGGCCCGGCATATGCAAAACGAGCAGCTCGAGCTCTGGGTCAAGGCTGCCGCCGGGGCGGCGGCCGGGGGCGGCGAGGCCATTTTCATTTACCCCGCCAAAGGCCTGCAGGCCCTGTTGGGCGCCTTCGGCAAGCGCTTTGGGGCGCTGACCATTCTGCCGCTTTGTCCGCGCCCCGACGGGCCCGCCACCCGGGTACTGCTGCGGGGCATCAAGGGCTCGCGTGCGCCCCTGACCCTGCTGGCCGCACGGGCTTTGCATGACGAGCAAGGGCGCGCCTTCCGGCCAGAGTTCGAAGCGATCTTTCGGGGCGAGGCGCGGCTCGTCTGGTAATCGAGCGTCCGGCACCCTAAATGGGGGCGAGCGTGAAAGGAATTTGATGGCTGTTCAAACCCCCGCCTGGATAAACCGGATCTGGCGTCGCCTCGGCGGCAACAAGACGGTGATCCCCGTGGTGCGGCTGCATGGCGTGATCGCCGCCGAGCAGCGTCAGGGCCGGTTGAGCATTGCCACGGTTGAGCCTTTGCTGCAGCGCGCCTTTGCCATCAAGTCGGCGCCCGCGGTGGCCATTGTCGTCAATTCCCCCGGCGGCTCGCCGGTGCAATCGCGCCTGATCTCCAAGCGCATCCGCGACCTGGCTGACGAGCACGAAAAGCCCGTCCTGGTGTTCGTGGAAGATGCGGCAGCCTCCGGCGGCTATTTCATTGCTGTTGCAGGCGACGAGATCATCGCCGATCCCTCCTCCATTGTGGGCTCCATCGGCGTGATCATGGCGGGCTTTGGTTTTGTCGGGGCGCTCGAAAAGCTCGGCGTGGAGCGGCGCGTGCATACGGCGGGGCGCAACAAGTCGACGCTTGATCCTTTCCTGCCCGAGAACCCGAGCGACGTGGAACGCATCAAGGCGGTCGAGCTCGACATCCACAATGTCTTTATCGCGCATGTCAAAGCCCGGCGGGGCGAGCGGCTGCGGGCGCCCGACGATGTGTTGTTCACCGGGGAGTGGTGGCCTGGCATGCGCGGGCTGGAACTGGGCCTTGTGGACGCGATCGGGGATTTGCACGACACGCTGCGCACCCGCTATGGGCGCGATGTGGTGCTCAAGTTCATCGCGCCCAAGCGATCCTGGTTCGGCGTGCCGCGCCTCAGCTTTGCCGCCGAATTGCCCGGCGCCATGACCGCTACGCTGGAGGACCGCGCCTTGTGGTCCCGGCTGGGACTATAGCCAATGACCGCAGTTCTGCTTCGCCTAGTGATTTACCTTGTTATTGCGGCCGCCATCTATCTGGGGGTGCGCAAGATCTGGCGCGACTGGCAAAACCAGTTCAAGAGCCAGGATGAGGAAGCCCGCCGCCTGCGGCGCGAACGCGACAAGGCCGAACGTGCCATGCCTGGCGTCATCGACCTCAAGCGCGATGAAGATGGCACCTATCGGCCCGGTGGCGAGCACGACGAGAACAATCGCCGTTGACCGCTCCGGGCAGCCTCACTAGAGGATGGACCCGCATAAAGGGACCACGCCTATGACCGACCGCCCCGCCCATATGGACCCCCGGAACTCCTTCCAGGGCATGATCCTGACGCTCCAGAATTTCTGGGCCGAGCAGGGCTGCGTCATTCTGCAACCCTATGACATGCAAATGGG
>JAQSXP010000340.1 GCA_029256605.1 Devosia sp.
GGCTCGGCCAAGCTGCGCGGTTCGGACCTGCGCTATAATCTCGAAATCTCGCTCGAGGAATCCTATACCGGGCGCACGGTCGAGATCGATGTGCCAACCCTGGTTGGCTGCACCACCTGCGATGGCTCGGGCGCCAAGCCCGGTACGGGCACCCATACCTGCCGGCAGTGCAATGGCCATGGCAAGGTGCGCGCGGCCCAGGGCTTTTTCACCATCGAGCGGACCTGCCCGGTGTGCCAGGGTCGCGGGCAGATGATGGACCAGCCCTGCACCGATTGCGGTGGCCAGGGCCGGCGCGAGGAAAACCGCAAGCTTTCGGTCGATATTCCCAAGGGCATCGAGGATGGCACGCGCATCCGGCTGGCCAATGAGGGCGAGGCGGGGCTGCGCGGTGGCCCGCCGGGCGATCTTTACATCTTCATTTCAATCAAGCCGCACGATTTGTTCCAGCGCGACGGCGCCGATCTTTATGCGCGTGTCCCCATCGCCATGACGACGGCTGCCTTGGGCGGCGAGTTTGAAGTGCCAACGCTCGACAATGCGCGCGCCAAGGTCAAGGTGCCGCCGGGGACCCAGCCGGGTCAGCGCGTGCGCCTCAAGGGCAAGGGCATGCCGGTGCTCCGCTCCAAGGACCAGGGCGATCTATATGTGCAGCTCGATATCGAGACGCCACAGAACCTCAGCCGCAAGCAGCGCGAACTGCTCGAGGAATTCCAGCGCCTGACCACGGACGAAACCAGCCCCACTTCGGACGGGTTCTTCGCCAAGCTCAAGAAGATGTTCGACGCCTGATCCGAGCGCCGCTTAGGCCCCCGCTGCCGGCGGCACGACCAGCTCGGCTGCATCGAGTTCGCGCGAGAGGGCGGTGAGCGCCGCCCTGCCCGCCGCTTCGGCATCGGCGATGGCCGTGCCGAACGGCACTTCGAGCCCTAGGCGCTTGTTGGGATCATCGGCCCAGACAAAGGACAAATAGCTCTTGCCGCTCGCCAGATCATGCGAGAGGTGGGTGATGTTGAGTTGGCTGGCCATGGTGGATGCTCCCTCCAGAACGGCTTGAGACGATCCCATTGCTGCCAGAGCGTCAACATGGCTTGTGCCCGGCACGCCGCTGGGCAACATTGATCCCCAGAGGCAAGGGGATCATCGCTGCATGCTGACGGCATTAACGCTTTCCGGCTCGATCCGGCAGGGCTCGCTCAACCGGGTGCTGCAACACCATATCGGGCGCAAGCTCGCGGAGGCGGGCGTTGCGGTGACGGCGCTGGAGCTGGGCGAATTCCCGATGCCGTTGTTCAACGAGGATCTGGAACCCGACGGGGTGCCCGACGCCGCGCCTGTTCTCGCGCAGCTGTTTGCCAGCCACGACATCATCTTTTGGGCGAGCCCGGAATATAATGGCGGGCTGACACCCCTGACGGTCAACACCCTGGCCTGGCTCAGCCGGCAAAGACCCAATCCGTTTCGCCACCCCGTCTTTGGCATTGGTGGGGTGAGTTCGGGTAAATATGGCACGGTGATGGGGCAGTCGCATCTGCGCGATAGTCTGAGCAAGCTCGGGGCCTTCGTGGTGCCGACGCTGCTCGGGATCGGGCCGGGGGCGGGAGCGTTTGACGCGGACGGCAACCCAACGGAAAAATCGGTCAACAGCAAGATCGCGCAGCTGGTGCACGATCTCACCCATTGCAGCCGGGGCTAGACGCAGATGCGGGCACTTTACCTCACGCACCCGCAAATTCGCATGGACGCCAATGTGCCGGTGCCGCTTTGGCCGCTCTCGGCGGAAGGACGCGAGAGGGCAGAGCGCTTTGCCGCGCGCGGCGTCGTTCCCAAGGGCGCAATGATCTTTTCGAGCAGGGAAACCAAGGCGCTGGAGCTGGCCGAGATCCTCGCGCAGAGCGTGGGGACCTTGGTGTTGAGCGACCACCAGATGGGCGAAAATGATCGCAGCAGCACCGGCTTTCTGCCACCGGCACTGTTTGAGCTGGCTGCCGACCAGTTCTTTGCGCATCCCGAGCGCAGCTATGAGGGCTGGGAACGCGCCGTCGATGCACAGGCGCGGATTGTCGCCACTGTGCGCACGGCGATGGCCTGTGTGCCCGCCGATACGCCCGCAGTATTTTGCGGCCATGGTGGGGTGGGCACCCTGCTCAAATGTGCCATCGCGGGGCTGCCGATTGACCGGCGGGAAGACCAGGGACGCAAGGGCGGCCCGGGCGGCGGCAATGGCTTTGTGTTCGACTTTGCCGTCGGCGCGGTGCTGCAGGACTGGACGGCGATGGAAGAGCTGACCGCCGACTGGGTGGACGCGGCAATGGTTGCGGGGGCTCCGGTTTTAACCTAAGCCTCCCGGCAGTTTTAAGCCCGGGAGAAGCAGCGGTGAGCGGTGAATTGATTGTTGGACTGGACCTGTCGTCCCGCGCCAAGGCCGAAGACATGGTGGCGCGGCTGGGTGACAGCGTCGGCTTCTACAAGATCGGCTACCAGCTGTTTTATGGCGGCGACGGCTTTGCCTTTGGCAAGGAACTGATCGCGGCGGGCAAGAAGGTGTTCTTCGATCTCAAGCTCCTCGACATCGACAACACGGTTGAAAAAGGCGTCGCTGCTTTCGCGCAGACGGGCGCGACCATGCTGACCGTGCATGCCTATCCCAAGACCATGCGGGCCGCTGCCAAGGCCGCCGCCGGATCGGGGTTGTGCGTTTTGGGCGTGACCGTGCTGACCTCGATGGACGATGCCGATCTGCGCGAAGCGGGTTATGAGCGCGATGCTGCGGGGCTTGTGGCGCTGCGGGCCGAACAGGCGCGGGCAGCCGGGATCGGTGGCGTTGTGGCTTCGGCCCATGAAGCGGGCATGGTGCGCAATCTCGTGGGTCCTGACCTTGCGGTGGT
>JAQSXP010000341.1 GCA_029256605.1 Devosia sp.
ATGGGCGTCCTCTGGCTCTCCACCGTGCCGCTGACCGCCGGGCTCGTGACGCTGTTCTTTGGCGCCCGCTATATGGGCATGCTCTACGGGGTCGCCTTTTTCAGCCATCAGGTGGGCTCCTTTGTCGGCGTCTGGCTGGGCGGCTATGTCTATGACGTGACGGGTTCCTACAGCCTGGTCTGGTATCTGGGCATAGTTCTCGGCCTGGCCTCGGCCGCCATCCACCTTCCCATCAACGAAAAAGTCGACCTAAAATTCGCCCCGCAACCCGCCTGACCTGACCTAAAGGGCGCTGCCACCATCGCCTTTTAACGATATAGCCGGTTGCCAAATTGGGCTTCCGGGTTCATGGTCCGGCACATCGTGTCGCGTCCGGCGGCAGCCTCGAGATCCAGAACATGTCCAAACACTTGACCCGGGTGCTTTCCCGTCCGGAATTTATTGCCCTGATGGCAGCGATGATGTCGCTGAACGCCCTCGCCATCGACGTCATGCTCCCCGCCCTACCCTATATGGGCGAAGCCCTTGGCATCAGCAGCGAAAACGAGCGCCAGTTCGTCGTCTCCGTCTACATGTTCGGCTTCGGCGCCGCGCAGTTGGCCTTCGGCCCGCTATCGGATCGATTCGGGCGCCGCGCGCCGCTCCTGCTCGGCATTGTCCTCTATATCGTTGCGGTGGTCGCCGCGGCCTTTTCACCCAATTTCGCCACCCTGCTGATTCTGCGCTTCGTGCAGGGCATCGGCGCTGCCGGCACCCGCGTCATCACCACCTCCCTGGTGCGCGACCTTTATTCCGGCCGCGCCATGGCCGAGGTCATGTCGCTGACCTTCATGGTCTTCATGGCCATCCCGGTGATTGCGCCCGGCATCGGGCAGATCCTGCTCCTGACCGGCCCCTGGCAGACCATCTTCATCTTCATGGGCGTGCTTGCCACGATCTTCGGCGTCTGGGGCTATTTCCGCCTGCCCGAAACCCTGCCGCTCGACAAGCGCCGCCCGCTGACCTTCCGCTCGGTGGTGGATGGCTTCCGCATCGTGTTCACCAACCGCGTGGCGTTCTCCTATGGCCTTGCCGGCATGTTCCTGTTTGCGGCGCTGTTTGGCTTCATCAGCTCCTCCCAGCAGATCTATGTCGACATCTATGGCCTTGGCGTCTACTTCCCCGTCGCGTTTGCCGGCATTGCCGGCCTGATGGCCGTGTCGTCCTTCACCAATTCCAAGATCGTGCGCCGCTTCGGCATGCGCAGGCTCTCTCACGGCGCGGTGCTGGTCTACACCCTGGTGAGCGGCGTCTGGGTTGTCCTCGCGGTCACCGGCAACCTGCCGCTCTGGCTGTTCCTGAGCTGCCTGGCCGTCATCATGTTCTGCTTTGGCTGGGCCGCCTCCAACATGAACTCGCTGTCCATGGAGCCGCTCGGCGCCGTCGCCGGTACCGCTTCCTCGGTCTTCGGCTTCATCCAGACCGTGGGTGGCGTGATCATCGGCGGCTATATCGGCCAGCACTTCGATGGCACCGTGGTGCCGGTGGCCGTCGGCTACTTCACCATGGGCTGCCTCGCCATCGCCTGCATCCTCGTGGCCGAACGCGGCAAGCTGTTCCGCACCGAGAACGGCCCCATTGCGGCCGATCTCTCCGCCGCCCACTAGCCCCGCTGCTGCGGCTCAGAACGTGAAAACGTTGCGCCGCAGCTGCTCCCAACTTTCCTTGTCGATGGCGGCCAAGAGCCCGCCCTCGATATGGTGCGGACGATAGGCCGAGCCATCCATCCGCGCCACATAGCCGCCGGCCTCCTGCGCCATCAGCGCGCCCCCTAGGTGGTCCCAGGGCATCAGCTTGTTGTAGCTCACGAACTGCGAATGCCCCGACACAAAGGTGCGGTATTCGTGCCCAGCCACGCGGTAATGCGAGACGAGCCGCACCTTGGCGAAGTTCTGCAAGATCTCGACCTTCTTGCCCGGCGGCACAAAGGCAATGGAAGCGGTGCCCACCATCTCGGGCAACGGCAAGGGTGGGGCAACATGCAGGCGTCTGCCGCTGCCGTCGGGCCGACGCAGCCAGGTGCCGCCGCCCTGTTCCGCCAGCATCCAGTCATCCCCCATCGGGTCGTAGATGATCCCGGCGACCGTTTCGCCGCCCACGACCACCGCCGCCATCACGGCAAACAGCGGCAAGCCAGCTGCGTAGTTGGCGGTCCCATCAATCGGGTCAACAACCACAGCCAGCTCCGCATCGGCGAGCGCCCTGAGCAGTTGCGGGTCGGCGGCCACCGATTCTTCGCCGACAAACAGCGCCGATGGCATTTTCCGGCTGATCTCGGCCTTGATGAACTGCTCGGCAGCCAGATCGGCCGCGGTCACCAGGTCGATGGCCTCGGTCTTGACCTGAATGTCGATATCCTCAAGCCGCCGGAACCGGGGGAGGATCTCAGCCTTGGCCGCTGCGCGCAGCACGCCGGCAAGCCACTCGATATCGATGTTCACGATTAGCTTCTCCGTTCGGCCAGACCGGCAAAGTCAAACAACCGCGGATCGAGCATATGACTGGGATTGATGTTACCTAGCGCACGGATCATCACGTCCTTGCGTCCCGGCATGCGTTTTTCGATATCGGCAAGCATGGCCTTCATCGCATTGCGCTCCAGCCCATCCTGCGACCCACAAAGGTCACAGGGAATGATGGGAAACTGCATGTGCTCGGCAAAGCGCGCTAAGTCGTCCTCGGCGCAATAAATCAGCGGCCGCAGCACTTCCACATTGCCATCATCGTTCAACAGGCGCGGCGGCATGGCGGCGAGCTTGCCGCCATGGAACAGGTTCATGAAAAAGGTTTCGAGGCTATCGTCGCGGTGGTGCCCCA
>JAQSXP010000342.1 GCA_029256605.1 Devosia sp.
AGGTCGCCAGCGACAAAGCCGGTGTCGATCATGCGCCCGAACAGCAGGGGGATGAACAAAGACGACACTGTCGACAGAATCAGAAAGCCGAGCGTTAGCGCAAGGCGAACTGGGTAGCGTAGCAGATAGGGGAGCAGGCGGCGCAGCGGTTGCAGCTTTGCCACGGCAGCCTTGCTGCGGCCGCGCTTCACACCTTGCCCCCACCCGTTCCTGAACATGGACCTGCGCCGACCTCCCGGGGCTGCAGGTATTCAGATAGCCCGGGCAGTAAGGGATCAAGCCAGGACTAATACTGGCTGCGCCAGATCACGACTGGATCGACGTTCACCGGGCTTTAACCCTGCTTGGCCAGTCTGAGCCGACAGCATCTTGCAAGGAGCAATCTATGCACAATCAGATCCAGGATCGGGCTTACGCACTCTGGGAAGCGGCCGGACGGCCAGAGGGTCAGGACCAAAGGTTCTGGTTTGCCGCAGCCGAAGAGCTGGCGCGCACGGTCAAGCCCGCGCCGACATCCAAGTCTTCGGCAACCAAGAAGGCGGCTGCAGCCAAGCCCCGCACGAATCGGGCCAAAAAGGCGGCCTGAAGTTCGGGCCGGCAGCGCCTGCATGCCGGCCTTTGTTTCAGATCCAGTAGGGCGGCACCCCGTAATATTCGTAGAGCCGCAAGCCGTTGTCGGCGCTCCAATAAGCGTCATCGTCGCGGTCGTAGCGGGGCGCCCCTTCAAGCTGCTCGCGCGTGATATCCACGCGATAGCCACCCAGCGCTTCATCATAGTCGAGCTTGGACCAGGGCAGTGGGTAGTGCTCGTCGCCGATCCCGAGAAACCCGCCGAATTTGAGCACGGCATAGCTGACCTTGCCGCTGCGCTTTTCCAGCATGACGCGCTCGATCGAGCCAATATGCTCGCCGGACCGATCGAACACCTTGGTGCCTTCGACCTTGTCTGAACCGATCAAGTCGTGGGTTTCCTTGACATAGACGTCCTGTCCGGAAGCTTGTTCATAAGCCATCACTCTGCTCCCTTGTTGCGATTGGCAGTACAACGGCTCCTGCCCTGCTGCCGTTCCGACGGGGCGAGGTGGAGGAACCGCCGCCGCTTCCCCGCATTGCTTCTTGCAGACAAGGGCGTTTACGCCCGGGATCAAGGGAGAAAAGCTATGGCGACTGTTCCCAACACGCCAACCCCCACCGTGGCCGAGGTGGACACGCTGATCGATGAAAATGGCTCGCCCATCGTGGTGCCCGAAGATTCGGCGCTCAAGGTCGCCGCGCCCGGAGAAGCAACGGTGGGCGCTACAGGGCCTACCAACTGGTGGCTTTACGGGCTGATCGGGCTCGCGGTGGTGATCGCGATGCTGCTGCTGATGCAGTTGTTCAATGGGGCGCCTGGCACCGATGTGCAGCCAGGTTCACCAGTGTCCGAGCCGGTGGTGGAGCCGGTCGCGCCGACACCATAGTCAGACAATGGGGCAAGCGCGCCTAAGCGCGCCCGCCCCAGAGAAGATCAGCGATTGATCGGGGAAATCTGGATTTCCACGCGACGGTTCTGGGCGCGACCGGATTCGGTGGCGTTGGAAGCGATCGGGCTGGACTCGCCCTTGCCTTCGATGAAGAAGCGCCGCTGGTCGATGCCCTGGTTGGCCAGGATCGTGGCGACGGCCACGGCACGGCGCTGCGACAGGCTTAGATTGTAGTTGTCGTCACCCTGCGAGTCCGTGTGGCCGTAGACATCGACGATGGTCTTGTCGAACTTCTTGAGCACCAGAGCGACCGACACGAGGGTCTGATTAAACTGGGGCTGCACGCTGGCCTGGTCGGTAGCGAAGGTGATGTTCGAGGGCATGTTGAGGATGATCTGCTGACCAACGCGGGTCACGGAAACCCCGGTGCCCTGCAACTGAGCGCGCAGTTCGGCTTCCTGGTCGTCCATGTAATCGCCGATGGCAGCGCCGGCGAGGCCGCCGACGCCAGCGCCGATCAGGGCGCCCACGCGGGGGTCCCCGCCAACCGCTGCGCCGACAAGAGCGCCGGTGATGGCGCCGCCGCCAGTGCCCAGCAGGGCGCCGCCGGCAGTGTTGGAAAGCTGGGATTCCCCAGTATATGGATTGATGCTGGTGCAGGCGCTGAGCGCCAGGGCGGCAAGGCCGGCAACGAGTAGCTTGGACTTCATCGAGTCACCCCTGATGGATTTGGCCGTCGGTGGGCCCTGATTATGTCATCATGGTGAACGGGCGATGAACAAAGCCTGTCAGGTGTTAGCCCAGCCGCCATCGACCAGGAATTGTTGCGCCGAGATCATGGCGCTGTCCTCGCTGGCGAGAAACAAAACCATGCGCGCAATGTCATCGGGATAGACGCGGCCGGCGAGGGCTTGGCTGGCATCGATCAGTTCCTCGGCAGCGTCATCGACCCAGTGGGTGAGTTGGCGCTCGGTCATCACCCAGCCGGGCACGACCGTGTTGACGCGGATGCCCGACTTGCCCAGTTCGCGCGCCATGGCGCGGGTGAGGCCATGGGCGGCGGCCTTGGCAGTCTCGTAAACGGGGATGTTGGGCGACATGATCATCCAGCTGATCGAGCCGGTGTTGATGATCGAGCCGCGGCCGGCCGCCTGCATGCCGGGAGCGACGGCCTGGATGGCAAAGAAACTGTGCTTGAGATTGACCGCCATGCGATCGTCCCAATACTCCGGAGTCACTTCGCGCCAATCGTGGCGCTGATCGTGGGCGGCATTGTTGACCAGCACCAGGGAATCGCCATGGGCTTCGGCAAAGCCGGCGATCGCGGCTTGGTAGCCGGCGATATCGGTGACGTCGCAGCGGGTGAAGCGTACCTGATGGCCGGCCGCCAC
>JAQSXP010000343.1 GCA_029256605.1 Devosia sp.
GGCCTGCTGCCCGCGCTCGCGGCCCTTGTGGGCATCAGCTGGTTCGCCGAAAGCGGGGGGAGCAAGCGCGAACTGCTTGCGGTCATCGTTTGCGTCGGCGTGCTGCTGGTCGCCATCTTTTACTTCGGGCTGGGCATTCCCTTCCGCCTCGTCAGCTGGAGGTTCTGAGCCATGGATCTCGTTTCATCCCTGGCCTTGGGGCTCCAGGTCGCGATCACGCCGGTCAACCTGCTGTATTGCCTGATGGGCGTGACCCTGGGCACCGCCATCGGCGTGTTGCCGGGCGTCGGGCCGATTATCACCATTTCGCTGCTGTTGCCGCTGACCTTCGGGCTAACCCCCGAAGCTTCGATCATCATGCTGGCCGGCATCTTTTATGGCGCTGCCTATGGCGGCTCGACCACTTCCATTCTCGTCAACCTGCCCGGCGAAGCAGCTTCGGCGGTGACCTGCATCGATGGCTATCAGATGGCCCGGCAGGGACGCGCGGGCTCGGCCCTGGCCGTGGCGGCGCTCGGCTCGTTCTTTGCCGGCACCGTGGGCACGCTGATCATCGCGCTGGCCGGCCCGCCCCTCGCTGGCATTGCCATGCGGTTCGGCGCTGCCGAATATGCGGCGCTGGTCTTTGTGGCCTTGCTGAGCACGGCGGCCATGACGCGGGGCGGCGTGGTCAACGGCATCGGCGTCGCCCTGCTCGGCATGATCTTTGGCACCGCGGGCTCGGATGTGTCGACCGGCGTCTTCCGCTTCACCTTCGGCATCCCCGAGCTGCGCGATGGCGTCGAGTTTGCGGTGCTGGCCGTGGGCCTCTTCGCCGTCGCCGAAATCATCGGCAACATTGGTGCGCCCCAGAGCGATGCAATCTCATCGGGCAATATCGGCCGGCTCTGGCCCACGCGCGACGACTTCCAGCGCTCCTGGCGCGCCGTGCTACGCGGCACCGGGCTGGGCGCTCTCCTTGGCGTGCTGCCGGGTGCGGGTCTCGCGATGAGTTCGTTCAGCGCCTATATGGTCGAAAAAAGTGTCGCCAAGGATCCCTCCCGCTTTGGCCACGGCGCCATCGAGGGCGTGGCGGCGCCGGAATCGGCCAACAATGCCGCTTCGCAAACCGCCTTTATTCCGACCCTGCTCTTGGGCGTTCCCGGCAGCCCCACCATGGCGCTGATGCTGGGCGCCTTCATGATCCACGGCGTGCAGCCGGGCCCCCGCATGATGGGCGACCATCCCCAGCTGTTCTGGGGCTTGATCGTTTCGATGTGGGTGGGCAATCTGCTGTTGGTCGTGCTCAACCTGCCCTTGATCGGGCTGTGGGTGCGGCTCCTGCGGGTGCCTTATCACTGGCTTTATGTGTTCGTGCTGGCCTTTGCCTGCGTGGGCGTGTTCACGCTGAGCTCGTCCCATTTCGACATCTATTCGCTCGTCTTTTTTGGCGCGCTTGGCTACGCGCTCAAGGCGGCAGGCTGCAATCCCGCGCTCTTCATCCTCGGCTTTATTCTGGGGCCCATGTTCGAGGAGAACTTCCGCCGGGCAATGACCCTGTCGCGCGGCGATCCGATGATCTTCCTGCAGCGCCCGATCAGCCTCACCCTGGTCGTCATCGGCCTTGCCGTTTTGCTGGCGACCACGACATCCTTTGTCCGCCGCGGCCGCGCCGAGGTCACCGAGTAGGCCTTTGGCCTTCGAGCAAAAGCAAAGCCCACCCCGACCAGGGTGGGCTTTCTGGCTTTTGCAGGGTGGTGGGTATGCCCTAGTGGCGCAATGGCGCCAGGATGGTTTCGATGTCCCCGGCACTTTCGAGCGCGAGCACGCTGTCCACCAGCCCCTCGGCTGCTGCCGGAGCGAGCACCCCATCCACATTGGCGCGGAATTTGCGCAGGTAAACCGCTTGGTCGGCGGGATTGCGGCTGGTGCCCAGCATATCCTCGACGGTGTGGCTGAGCACCCGGCCATCAGCCAGTTCGATCGTCACCACCCCGCGCGAGCGGCTGGTGTCGGCGCCCGCAATGGGGTCGGCGATGTGGACGACCTTGTCGGCGAGCCCATTGATCACGGGGTCGGTAATGCTGGACTGCGCATAGGCGGATTTGTCGAACCGCCCCAACGCCAGCGCCTCCGCTACGGTATGCTGCAGGCTGATCCGCCCATGCCAGGAGCTGCGCAGCCGTCGTTTTTCCTCCACCGGTTCGCACACTGTGCGGAACGAGCGCTGCATGATGGCGCAGCGGATTTCAACGATATCCTCCAGCCGGAACTCGTGGTTGGCGCGCAACGCCAGCGACGCCTCGATAAAGGGCATCAGCGTAAAGGCGCAGGGATAAAGCTTGGGCGCAATATTAAGCACTTCCCAGCGCGTGCCGAGCTCGTGGGTCAATGCATCAAAGCGCAGCTCCACCTCGCCCTGGATATAGCTGCGATACCAGCCGAACTTGCCCTCGAACACCGCTTCGGGCCCCGAAAGCCCTTGCGCTGCCAGCGCGGCGGCGCGAATGCCCGCGGCAGCCGCAAAGCCGACATGCAGGGTCTTGCTGTCGGCCCCGTCCTGGAACGCGCTGATGGAGCCGGCCGACAGGCTCGCGGCAATGCCGACCGCATCGGCAGTCATCCGAGGGTCAAGTTCGCGCAGCCGCGCCGCGGTATAGGCAGCAGCGAACACGCCATAGACGCTGGTAGGATGAAAACCCAGCTCATGCATCCGGATGGGGGATACCAGGCCCAGGCGACAAAAGATTTCCGAGCCAACCAAAACGGCTTCAAGGAATTGCCTTCCGCTGGTCGGGGCTTGCTGCGCCTGCGCCAATGCGGCGGCAAGCACCACGCCGGTGGTATGAACATTGGTGGCGATGTGGGTGTCG
>JAQSXP010000344.1 GCA_029256605.1 Devosia sp.
GGGACATGCTGATGGAGATTGTCGGCGAGAGCGGCAATGCCCGCCACATCGCCCGTCCGCCAGCGGCCGGCGACGATGACGCCATCGAGCTTGGCCTGCGGCAGGAAAGTCTCGATCACAAATTGGCTCAGTTCAACGCAGCGGGCATCCTGCCAAATGCCGGGGAGTGGCCGGCAACCGGCGGCGGTGGCCTGGAGGAAATTGTACTGCGGGTAAGCGGCGCGCAGCCCACCGGACAGATGCGCAGCATGGCTGTCGCCCAGCAACAAAATATTGGGACGCGCCGGATCGAGGCGCAGGCAAGCGGCGCGATCGAGCAACGTGCCGGGCGGGTTGCTTTGGTCCAAAAAGCAATGTCCCGCCTGGAAATGCGCGCGGTATTCGGCGGTGTCGGGATAGCGGGCGTAGTTGGCCAGCGCGAGCACTTCGCTGGGAAAGCTGCGGGCGCCCAGGTCCCCCCGCGTCAAGGTCAAGCCGGACCCCGCAAGGACCAGTAACGCTGCAACGCCGCCGAGCAGCAGGCGAGGAGATGGCACCTGCTGCAGGCCCCGGCGGAACGGCAATTCGATTAGAGGACGCGACAGGGCCGCCAGCGCCAGCGACAGCGCCAGGACCCGGGCGATGTCGAAACTGTCCTGATCTGGGCCGGTAATGGCCAGATCGAACACGATCACGGGCCAGTGCCAGAGATAAAGCGCGTAGGAGATGAGCCCCAGATAACGAGCACCGGGGGCAGCGCATTGAGGCCGGGAAAGGCACTGGCCTCCGAGAGGTAAAACATCGGCGCGATAAGGAGAGCCAGGCCCAGCCAGGCGATGAGCTCCCGTAGGGGTCGGGAGCCGAAGGGGCGGGCTGGTGCAAGCGCCAGGAGGGCGCCGGCACCTAGCTCCCAGACGCGGGTCGGCAAGAGGTAAAAGGTGAAAAAGCGGGCCAGCTGCGTGCCGAAGACACTCAAAACCAGTGAGCTCAGCACCAGAGCGAGGAGCGCGATCACCAGATAGCGCCGCGCCCAGCGATGCAGCGCCCAGGCGAGCACGGGAAAGACCAGATAGAACTGCTCTTCGACTGCCAGCGACCAGGTATGGAGCAGGGGGATGCTGCGGGCGGAAGCCTCGAAATAGTCGGTGGTGAGATAAAAGAGGATGTTGGACACAAACAGCGCTGTCGCCACGGCGGATGCCCCCAGCGCTTGCAGCTCGGCTGGAAACAGCACGACCTGTCCGGCCGTGAGCACGGCCAGCAATACTACGGCAAGCAGCGGCAGGATGCGCAGCATGCGACGGCGGTAGAAATCGGCAAAGGAGAACTGACCCTGCGCAAGATCGGCCGAGATGATGGCGGTGATCAGATAACCCGAGATCACGAAAAAGATGTCGACCCCAACAAAGCCACCGCTCAGGGAAGTTACGCCGGCATGAAACAACACCACCGGGACAATGGCGACGGCACGCAGTCCATCAATATGCGGTTGGTACTGGATGGTTGCACCGCGAGGGGCTGGGTTGAACTGGAATGTACTAGTCCATAAGCCCCATGCCTTGTCCATGCCCCCCGCTTTTCGCCGCCCGATCTTATCCCCGGGTGGTTTACGCGGGTGGATAACGTCCTCTCGACTTTCCTGGAGGATGCACATGACCGACCGCTTCGAACACCATGCCAAGGGCCTCGACAGCCCCGCCAGCCATGCCTTTGCCATTACGCCCCATGACAGTGAGCCGCTGATCGAGGCAAGCCGCGCCCTCTATATCGGCTTGGGCGGCGCGCTCAGCGTCACGCTGCTTTCGGGCGCGCAGGTGGTGTTTGCCAATCTGCCGAGCGGAACCGTGCTGCCCATAAGGGCGGTGCAGGTCAAGGCGAACGGCACCACCGCGGGCCAGATTCTGGGGCTGGTGTGATGCTGGCAGCGCGCCTTTCCCTCAGCACCGCCGTTCGGCAGCGGACCGGAGTGGCCCTGCCGGTGCTGGCGCCGGCCGGCCTGCCATTTACGCCCGACGTTACTGTTTTTCGCGATCAGGCGGGCGTCTACAGCCACAATTTCGATCCGCAGGCGCGCAAGCCCCTGCCCACCCACACGGTTTATGTTGGCAAGGGCGGGGACAATGCAGCCGATGGCCTCAGCTGGTCCAACCGCGTGCGCTCAATCAAGCAGGGTTTGGTGCGCGCGGCAGGCCTGGGGAGCCCCGGTGCCTCCACCCGGGTGCAGCTGTTGATCGAAGCGGGCGAGTACCGCTTTTCCGAGCAGGATAGCTTCGGCGTTCCCGATAGCTGGGCGGGCCAATCCTGCCAGCGCAACCTCATCATTGAGCCTTGCGATAGCTTGGGTGAACCCGATGCAGTTGGGCGGATCCGTTCCGTCCATGACCAGATCATGCCGCCATTCGTGCCGGTTGCGGGTTCGAGCACGGTTTATGTTTCGGCTTATGCCAGCGAGCGCGTCAGCTCCTGCGTTTGGGACGGCGCTTTTGCCGATGCCTGGGGCAATCCCCTTTGCGCGCATAATGCGCCGCCCCCGGGTGCGGCCTATCCCAATGAAGCCGGGATCGTTGCCGGGCTCGAGGCCACGCATGCAGCCCATGGCGAGGGCGCATGTTGGCTCGATAGCGCCGGCAAAAAGCTCTATCTACGCCTTGCCGACGGCCGCGCGCCTGATCAAAAGGTCACCGTGGGGCGCGGCAGCAACGACAGTGTCGCCAATTCCGCCGACTGGAACATCTATTATGGCGGCATCCATGGCACGCTGGCGACCTTCTGGGCCACGCGGCTCGACGCTTGGGGCGGCGGCGGGTTCTATCTTTATCCCGACTGGGGCGGCAATCGACGTGCCAGCGTGGTGCTGGATCAGTGCGAGGCGCTATACGGCGCGAATATCGGCTTTCTTGCCTATGACGCGACCAACCTCATCCTGCATCGCTGCCGCGCCGCCTACTGCATCAATGATGGCGCAGCCTATGACCAGCCGGGCTTTGGCACCTATTCGCCCGATGCGGCTTTCACCGGCGCTATCAGCGGCACAACGCTGACCGTCACCGCGATGGCTGGGTCGGCTGCCGGGGTGCTTGACCTTGGCATGGTGATCGCGGGGCCGGGCGTCATCGCGGGCACCAAGATCATCGGCAAAGGCACCGGTACGGGCGGCCCGGGCACCTACCTGCTCGACCAGAGCCAGACTGTGGCCAGCGCTGCGCTTACCGGCGCGGGAGGGCTTGGCGGCGCGCGCTTTGCCGAACTCGATTGCCGGTTTCGCTGGTGCGGCAATAACAGCCAGTTCGACACGTCGCGCAATGCCAGCTCCGCCCACGTCAATTGCGCCGGCATCCGCGTCAACAGCCACGCCCTGGCAACGCAGAACCGCGCCTTTCACGACGTCCACAATGTCCGCTCCTGGAACCTGGGTTGCGTGGGC
>JAQSXP010000345.1 GCA_029256605.1 Devosia sp.
GAGCTTTCATCGCCATCGATCGAAAGGGTGATATTGGCACGATGGGTGCCGCCGGTCTTGGAAATGACTTCCATATCGACCAGGCGAATGCGATCGCCGACCGAGCCGACCTCATCGTCCACCAGCGCGACGATATCGGCGTCATAGACGTGCTTCTTGCGGTCAGCGAGGTCCTTGAAGCGCTGGAAGGCTTCCTGGAAGGCATTCTCGCCCAGCTCATAGCCCAGTTCCTTCAACTTGTCCTTGAAGGCGGCGCGGCCGGAATGCTTGCCCATCACCAGGGTCGTTTCCTTGATGCCGACGCTGGCCGGCGTCATGATCTCATAGGTTTCGGCATTCTTCAGCATCCCATCCTGGTGGATGCCGCTCTCATGGGCGAAGGCATTCTTGCCCACGATGGCCTTGTTGTACTGCACCGGGAAATTGGCCGCCGCCGCAACGATCCGGCTGGCACGGGCCAGATGCGTGGTCTCGATCTCGGTATGGTAGGGCATGGCATCGGCGCGGGTGCGCAGGGCCATCACCACTTCCTCCAGCGCAGCATTGCCCGCGCGCTCGCCCAGGCCGTTGATCGTGCATTCGATCTGGCGGGCGCCGGCAGCAACACCGGCCAGCGAATTAGCCACGGCGAGGCCCAAGTCGTTGTGGCAATGCACCGAGAAGATCGCCTTGTCGGCATCGGGCACGGTCTCAATGATGGTCTTGAACATGCGGAAATGCTCGTCAGGCACCGCATAGCCCACCGTATCGGGCAGGTTGATCGTGGTCGCGCCGGCGCGGATCGCGGTTTCAACGCAGCGCTTGAGGAACTCGAGCGGCGTGCGCGTCGCGTCCATCGCCGACCATTCCACATCGTCCACCAGATTGCGGGCCTGGGCGACGGTGCGCGCGATGATCTCGATCACCTCGTCCTCGGTCTTCTTCATCTGGTGGGCCAGATGGATCGGCGAGGTCGACACGAAAGTATGGATGCGCCCCTTGCGGGCATGACGGACCGCTTCGCCGGCCCGATCGATATCGGCGGTGATGGCGCGCGCCAGCCCTGCCACCGTGGCGTTCTTGACCTGTTTGGCAACAGCCACCACGGCTTCAAAGTCGCCATTGGAGGCAATGGGGAACCCCGCTTCAATGATGTCGACGCCCATCTCGTCGAGCGTTTCGGCGACTTGCAGCTTTTCTTCCAGCGTCATCGTGGCGCCGGGCGATTGCTCGCCGTCGCGCAGCGTAGTGTCGAAGATGAAGACGCGGTCTTTGTTGGTGTCGGTAGCGGTGGAAGTCATGCGAATGATCCTATCAAACGGCCCAAAGCCAAGGCTCTGCAGGCCGGACATTTACTGTTCGGCTGGTGGCGTAATCCCCTGACGACCCGCTCGCTTGATCGAGCTGCCGGTGATCAGGGGCTGATAAGAAGAAGCACTAGCGCTGGAAGCAGCAGCAAGCCGGCAGCA
The DNA here is from genome assembly GCA_029256605.1 of Devosia sp. GTDB lineage: Bacteria > Pseudomonadota > Alphaproteobacteria > Rhizobiales > Devosiaceae > Devosia. Next base: position 1,449 of record JAQSXP010000345.1, read on the forward strand.
ACAAACAGGCGGGCCTGAAGGGCCTGGCGCTGTTCGACGGCAATGGCAATGGCGCGCTTGCGCTGCATGACTCTGTTCCGGTTGCCTGGGGATAATGGCGCACATCAACTTGGGTTGCAACCCTGGGGAGGGCCTAAAAACCGTCCAATGAGCCCGCCGGTTCAATCCCCCAGATCAAGGCACCCCTCGCCCACCACCACGGCATGCCCACCGATGCCGCCATGCACCAGCCGGTCGCGCTCCTTGCGCAACTGGATGGTGATACGACAGGGCCGCCCCATCTCCACGCCCTGCCGGATCACGAGATCGATCTGCCCCGTGCCGATATTGACATGCTCGGACAACAGCCCGATCAGCGCCGCCGCTGCCGAGCCCGTTCCCGGATCCTCGGCCAAGCCCAGGCCCGGCGCGAACATGCGCGCGGCGATGTCGTTGCCGGCCTCTTCGGGCGTCATCGTGAACAGGTAGACCGAGTGGCGGCCATGCGGGAAAACCTCATTCCAGGCGGCCATGTTCGGCCGTGCCCGCCGCAACACCGCCGCATCGCGCACCGGCACGAGATGAAACACCACCCCCGCCGAATACACAGTCGGGCGATAAGGGCCGCAGCCGATTTCCTCGGGATCGATCCCGAGGGCCTGGGCAATCCCCAGCATGTTGTCGAGCTTGCCCACCTGCTCGGGCAGTTGCGGCAGCGCAAAGCGCGCCTCGCCTGAGGTCTTGTCGGTTTTCTCGAACAGCGCCGTAATGAGCCCTATCTTTTCCTCGAGCCGGACGGCGCTGACCTTGTTGTTAAGCCCCAGCACCACCGCGGCGCCGACCGTCGGGTGCCCGGCAAAGGGCAACTCGGTCATCGGCGTGAAGATGCGGACAGCGGCCGAATTGCGCTCCGCCTGCGGCTTGAGCAGGAACACGGTTTCGCTGAGATTGAACTCGCGCGCGATCGCCTGCATCTCGTCGTCAAGCAGGCCATCGGCCTTGCAGACCACCGCCAATGGATTGCCGGCAAAGCGCTCCTGCGTGAAGACGTCCAGCAGCAGATAATTCAGTTTCATGACAGGCCCCCTGCCCTCAGCAATGAAGTTGCTTGGGAGACCTGTCAAGCCGCGGGAGGACTACTGGGGCGGCAAGGCGTAACCGGCGCGCTCGACCCCAAGATGCTCGCAGAGTGCGGTGACGCCAACATTATGATCTTCCCGCCCCGGCAGGCCCGAAATGGTCAGGCAGCCGATGATGCCCGCGCCCGGCACCCGCAGGGGAAAACCGCCGCCGGCAAAGACATAGTCCACCGGGTCCACCCCAGCCTGTGGCGGTGGCGGCGCTTCGCCCCGCTCCAGCACCAGCCGGTAGCTGGCGCGCTGAAAGCGCCGGACCGAATTGATCTTGCGCCGCACCCATTCGGCAATTCCTGCTCCTGGCGCTTGATTAGCGCGATATCGTCGTGAGTTGTCATGTTTCAGTCCTGATGAAGGCGGGTCCAGGCGTCGAACAGCGGCGTGCGATCCACGGCGCCTTGGGGAAAATTGACGAGGTCAGGATCGATGCTGGCCCATGCGGCCTTGCTCTCCGTCCAGATATTGCCCACGGGCACTGCCCAGTCGATGTTGTCGAGCGTGCCGGCCCGCATCACGCGGATGCCCGGCATCGGTGGCAGGTTCCACACCCAGCCATGGCAATGGGCGCAAAAATGCATGGCAATGACGTTGCCGCTATCGGCGCGGCGGTCGTAGCGCACCGTCTCACCCGAAAGCTGCTCGATATCTTCTTCGCGGGCGATCATCGACATCGACCAGCCTGCCCCCGAAAAACGCTGGCAGTCCTTGCAGTGGCAATTATAGACCGAAAGCGGGGCAGCCTTGAGCCGGTAGCGCACGGCGCCACACTGGCATCCGCCCTCCTGCGGAAAATCTGGTAAGCGCATGGGTCACTCCTCCCGATCTAGTTACCGGGTTTGACCCCAGCGCGGAAGATGGAGTGCGGCAAAAGAAAACGGGGGCCGAAGCCCCCGTCTATAGCGATTTAGTTCTTGGCCTTGTCGACCAGCGCGCCGGCCTTGATCCAGGGCATCATGTCGCGCAGCTTGGCGCCGACTTCCTCGATCTGGTGCTCGTCATGCAGGCGCCGGGTGCCCTTGAAGCGCGAACCGCCGGCCTTGATTTCCTGCATCCACTCGGCGGTGAACTTGCCCGACTGGATGTCGTGCAGCACGCGCTTCATCTCGGCTTTGGTGTCCGCGGTGATGATGCGGGGGCCGGTGACGTACTCACCCCACTCGGCGGTGTTGGAGATCGAGTAGTTCATGTTGGCGATGCCGCCCTGGTAGATCAGGTCGACGATCAGCTTCACTTCGTGCAGGCACTCGAAATAAGCCATTTCGGGCGCATAGCCGGCTTCCACCAGCGTTTCGAAGCCGGCACGGATCAGTTGCACAAGGCCACCGCACAGCACGGCCTGCTCGCCGAACAGGTCGGTCTCGCATTCCTCACGGAAATTGGTTTCGATGATGCCCGAACGGCCGCCGCCAACACCCGAAGCATAGGCGAGTGCGATGTCATGGGCATTTCCCGAGGCATCCTGGTGCACGGCGATGAGGCAAGGCACGCCGCCGCCCTTCTGGTATTCGCCACGCACGGTGTGGCCAGGGCCCTTGGGGGCGATCATGATCACGTCCACGGTCGACTTGGGCTCGATCAGGTTGAAGTGCACGTTAAGGCCATGCGCGAAGGCGAGCGCGGCGCCGTCACGGATGTTGGGCTCGATATGCTCTTTATAGATATCGGCCTGCAATTCGTCAGGGGTCAGCATCATGATCACATCGGCCCAGGCAGAAGCCTCGGCAACCGACATCACCTTCAGGCCTTCGCCCTCGGCCTTCTTAGCCGACGGGGAGCCGGGACGCAGCGCCACCACGACATCGGTGATCCCGGAGTCGCGCAGGTTCAGCACATGCGCATGGCCCTGCGAGCCATAGCCGACAATGGCGACCTTCTTGGACTTGATGATGTTGAGATCGGCGTCACGATCATAATAAACGCGCATGGAGCACTCCCCTGTTATGGCGCTGTATCCGCCCCATAAAGGGCGAAGAACTGGTTGGTCGCGGCCGTGGCATCGGCCTCGATATTGGCTTCGACATTGGACTGAGTGAGCTTCTTGTCGCCCAGTAGCAGTCGGATCTGGACATCGCGCACGACGAGCCCGAAAAAGGTGCGATACGCGTCTTCGCTGTTGTCGAACCGCAGCAGGCGCGCATCGCGCCCGGCCTCGAGAATCGGCTTGAGGCGCCGGCGGATCGCCAGCGGTCCGTTTTCGAGCACGATGATCCCGAGCCGGTCTTTTTCCTGGGCGGCATGGGTCACGGCGGTCCGGTTGAGCGTGATCGAGACTTCCCCCACAATCGTGGTGAGAAGGTCGCGCGCAAACTGCTCGATCGAGGAGCGCAGCGTTTGGGCATTAAGGCCGGTGCGATCCACCTGCGGCATGCGCACCTTGGCCGCCTGCCACTGCACGGTGGCGGTCAGCAGTCCGTCGCGGTCGCCGAACCATTTATAGAGCGTTTCCTTGGAACAGCTGGCCCGCCGCGCCACCGCGGTCATG
>JAQSXP010000016.1 GCA_029256605.1 Devosia sp.
AACGACAACGCGCCCATCTCGCCCTCCGGCGTAGTTTGCGCATCGGCGTCGTAGAGCGCCTGTAACGCCGCCGAGCGGAACTGGGACTCGTCCTCGGCGAACTCACCCGAGAAATAAGGCGCGTAGAACGCCTCCAGCAACGCCTCGGGGGTTGGGAATGGCTGCGCCATCGCCCATCCACCGAGGCCCAAAACCGCCGTGGCGGCCAGCATCATCACGCGCATCTCGCTCTCCATCCCATCCGGGGCGGGAGCCCTGCCCCGCCTGCCGTCCCAAACCCATGCTCGCCACCACTCGTCAGCGAAGCGGCAATCAGGGCGTGACCCGCTCGAACCACTCTTCTTCGCTGATCACCTCGACCCCAAGCTCCTCGGCCTTTTTGAGCTTGGAGCCGGCGCCGGGCCCCGCCACCAGAATATCGGTTTGCGCCGAAACCGAGGCGGCAACCTTCGCGCCCAGCCGTTCGGCCATGGCCTTGGCTTCCGACCGAGTCATCTTTTCGAGCGATCCGGTAAACACCACGGTCTTGCCCGCCACCACGCTATCGGCTGCAATGGTCACCACATAGGGTTTCGGCTTTACCTCCTTGAGGAGATCATCGAGGGCCTGGATGTTGCGCTCATTGCCGAAAAACGCCAGCACCGACGAGCGCACGGTTTCCCCGATGCCGTTGATCTGGGGAAACACCGGGCTGATCTCGCCTTCATGGCTGGCCGAATCCACCGCCGAGTCGCGCAACGCCTCGATTGTCCCGAAAGTTTTGGCCAGCAGCGCCGCCGTGGTTTCCCCGACATGGCGAATCCCCAGCGCGAAGATGAAGCGATCGAGCTCCGGCTCGCGTCGAGCATCGATGGCGTCAAACAGCTTGCGGACGGATACGGCGCCGAACCCCTCCACGTCCTTCAACTTCTTGACCGAACGCTCGTCGCGCGCCCGCAAGGTGAAGATGTCGGCCGCCCGCGCGATCCGCCCTTCGGCATAGAACTGCGCTACCTGCTTGTCGCCCAGCCCATCGATATCCATGGCGTTGCGGCCCACAAAGTGCTTGAGGCTTTCCACCGCTTGGGCCGGGCAGATCAACTCGCCGGTGCAGCGGCGCACCGAATCGAGCTTGCCGGTTTTTTCGTTAATCTCGCGCACCGCGTCGGACCCGCAGGCCGGGCATTGATGGGGATACACAAAGGGCTGTGCATCGACGGGGCGCTGCTCCATCACCACATCGACGATCTGCGGGATCACGTCCCCGGCGCGCTGCACCACCACCGTGTCGCCAATACGCAGATCGACGCCATTGCGGATCGGCTCGCCATTGCTGCCCTTGCCTGCAATGTAATCTTCATTGTGCAAGGTGGCGTTCTCAACCACCACGCCACCCACCGTCACCGGCTGCAGCCGCGCCACCGGGGTCAGCGCTCCGGTGCGCCCCACCTGGATGTCGATCCCCAGCAGCACGGTGGTCGCCTGTTCGGCCGGAAATTTATGCGCGATCGCCCAGCGCGGCGCGCGCGACACGAAGCCCCAGCGCTCGCGCAGGTCCAGCCGGTCGAGCTTGTAGACCACGCCATCGATGTCGTAGCCGAGGCTCGCCCGCTGTGCCTCGATCTTGCGGTACTGCTCCAGCAACTCGCTCACCGAAGCCGTGCGGATCAGCAGCGGATTGACCACAAAGCCCCAGTCGCGGAACTTCTGCATGGCGTCCCACTGCGTCGCCGCCGGTGGCGCACTCGCCTCGCCCCAGGCATAGGCAAAAAAGTTGAGCTTGCGGCTGGCGGTGATCTTCGGATCCTTCTGGCGCAGCGAGCCGGCCGCGGTGTTGCGCGGATTGACGAACTCCTGCCCGCCATACTTGGCCGAATGATCCTTGAGCCGCTTGAACTCGGCATGGGTCATATAAACCTCGCCGCGGATCTCGATCAGGTCGGGCCAACCCTCCCCCTCAAGCTTCGCCGGGATATCGGCGATCGTCCGGAGGTTCTCGGTGATGTCCTCCCCCACCGTCCCATCGCCGCGCGTGGCGCCACGCACAAACACGCCCTTCTCGTAGCGCAATGATGCTGAAAGCCCGTCGATCTTGGGTTCAGCCGTAAACTCGAGCTGCATGGCCGGATCGCGCGCCAAGTCCTTCTCGAAGAACTTGCGCCCCCGCTGCACGAACTCGGCGACTTCCTCGTCATCGAACGCATTGCCCAGGCTGAGCATCGGCACGCCATGCCGAACCTTGGCAAAGGCTTCAGCCGGCGCCGCACCCACCGTTTCGGTCGGGCTGTCGGCGCGCACCAGTTGCGGAAAGCGCGCCTCGATTGCCGCATTGCGCTGCCGCAGCGCATCGTATTCCGCGTCGGTCATCACCGGCGCATCTTGCTGATGATAGGCGAGATCGGCCTCGCGGATCAGCACGGCCAGCCGGGCCAGTTCCTGCTGCGCCTCCAATTCGTTCAGATCGCGTTCATCTTTATGGCTGAAATCGGACATCGGAGCACTCTGACTGGGTGGTCGCCTGCGGCGCGCCACGCAAGAATACTCCAGCAAGCTACTCCACAGCCAGCCTTTCCGCCCCCCGAACCCTGGCTTTCCCCGCCGATTCACGCACCACCAGATGCGCTGCAAACGAGATCCGAACCGCGACATCCGGTGCTATCCGCCTCTTGATCCGGTCATCCAGCACCCGCACCAACCCTGCCCCGATCTGGCGCCCATGCACCCTAACCGTCGTTAGGTGCGGCGTGATCTGGGTAGCGGCAGAATAATCGCCAAACCCCACCACGGACACATCCTCCGGGATCCGATAACCCAGCGTCAGCAGCTCGGTCACCACCGTCAGCGCCATACCGTCATGGGCGCAAAAGAAGGCTGTAGGCTCGAAACCATCTGCCTTCGCTTCCTTCAGATGCGCGGTGAAGCGCTTCTCGCTGTGGAACTTGATCTCCCGAAACCGCACGTCCTCGCGGGCTTCTAGCACTTCGCGCATGCCATAGAACCGCTCGGTGCGGCCGCGATAACCAGGCGTGCCATGCACATAGGCGATGTTACGGTGACCCAGTTCAATCAGGTAATTAGCCACCGCGGCACCGCCCTCATGATCGGTGCCCGACACGAGATCAAATGGTGCCAGAGGGTCCACCCACCCATTGCGCGCCAGGGGAATGCCGAGTTCCTTGATGCGCGTCATGCTTTCCAGCGAATGTGGGCCAACCAGCGCAACGCCCTGACATTGCGAGGCAAACTCCTCCACTTCCTCCAGCAAATGGGTAGAAGCCATGCGCACCTGATAACCGTATTTCTGCGCTTCGGTGTGAAAGCCACTCTGCACCAGCAGGTGCAGTTCCGAGTTTACGAGGTCGGTGTCGTGGAACACGATTCCCAGCGCCGGCACGCCGCTGTCGCTCCCTCCTCGTTCATAGCCAAGCTCGTCCGCTACCTGCTGCACGCGCTGCCGGGTGGCTTCGCTGACGCCATCCTTGCCTGAGAGCGCGCGCGATACTGCAAACTTGGAAATTCCCATGTGCTGGGCGATCGTGGAGAGGGTAACGCGTGCCATCGCAGCTCCTTGCAAAGCCCAGTTCAGCGGAACTGCGCAGTCCGGACCTCACCTAACCCGAGCAACAATCCACATCAACAGCAACATAACGCTTTACCTAACGGTTTTGACGTCGCAAGCTCTCGCACAGCTGACAACGCCAAAGGCGGTCAGGCTTTGGAGGAGACATTCATGGTATCAATAAGCCGCAGGGCTTTCATTCTCGCCAGCTCCGCACTCGCTGGCGCAGCCGCAATGCCCGGTTGGGCCTGGGCCCAGACCACCGGGGAATCAGCCTTCCTTAAAGCGCGCGTCGATAGCGGCGAACTACCCCCCGTCGCCGAACGCCTCCCCGCCAACCCGCTCGTCATCACCCCGCTCGAGCGCGTCGGCCAGCAAGGCGGCGACTGGAACCACGCCCTGGTCGGCGGCGGCTCCCTGTCCATGCTGGTGCGCTACCAAGGCTACGAGCCGCTGGTACGTTACAATCAGGATTGGTCGGGGCTCGTTGAAAACGTTGCTGAATCCTGGTCGGTGAACGACGCCGCGACCGAATATACCTTCACCCTGCGCAAAGGCCACAAGTGGTCCGACGGCCATCCCTTCACCACCGCTGACGTCCAGTTCTGGTACGACGCTTACTTCATGGATCCCGAAACCTCCCATGGCAGCAACGCCTGGTGGATGGTCGATGGGGAACCCGCCAAGCTCGAAGTGGTCGACGAGCAGACCTTCAAAGTCATCTTCCCCGGCCCCAACGGCTTTTTCGTGCAGCAGCTCGCCTGGGCCAACCAGGACCAGCTGACCCGCACCCCTAAGCACTACCTTGAAAAATTCCACATCCGCTACAATCCCGAGGCCGATGCCCTCGCCAAGGAAGCGGGCCTTGAAAGCTGGATTGCGCTGTTTCAGCGCGAGATCGGCATGCTGGACGACAACACCTTCTACCAGAACGGCAACCGCCCGACGCTCAACGCCTGGGTGTTTGATCGCGCCCCCGGCTCCAGCACCGAACAGGCCATCGCCACCCGTAATCCCTACTACTACAAGGTCGACACCGCCGGCACCCAGCTGCCCTATTTCGATCGCGTCGTTTACCAGATGGTTGCCGACCCCGAAGTACTGCTGCTCAAGACGCTGCAGGGCGAGGTCGACATCATGGACCAGTATATCGCCACGCCAGCCAACAAGCCGGTGCTGTTCGACAGCCAGGAAACGGGGGACTACAGCTTCTATACGCTTAAGGAAACGGCCGCTAACGTTATGGCCTTCCAGCTCAATCTCAACCACAACGACCCCGTCAAGAACGCGCTGTTCAATACCAAGGCATTCCGCCATGCGCTTTCAGTGGCGATCGACCGCCAAGCCATGATCGATGCCGTCTTCGTGGGCCAGGGTTCCCCTGCCCAGCCTTCCATGCGGGAAGGTGATCCGCTCTATAACGAGCAGCTGGCCAAGCAATTCACCGAATACGATCCAGCCAAAGCCAATGAGATGCTGGACGCCATCATCCCCAACAAGGATGGCGAGGGTTATCGGCTGGACGAGCAAGGCCGTCGCGTCACGATCATCTTCGAGATCGACCAGACCCGGACGACCTTCCTCGACATGTTCGAGCTGGCCATCCCGATGTTCCAGGCCGTCGGTATTGATGCGCAGATGCGCACCATGGACCGCTCGCTTTGGGAAGAACGCGTGCGCCGCGGTCGTGAATACGACGCCACCGCGCACCAGTTCGGGGCCAATTCCGGCATCGCCGCCATGCTCGACGCTCGCTTCTACGTGCCCATCAACAACAACTGCTTCTATGCCCCCGGCTGGGCTCTCTACTACACCCAGCCCGACAATGAAGCGGCGGTCGAGCCTCCCCCGGAGGCCAAGGCACAGCAGGAACTCTATCGCGAACTCGTCGCCACAGCCGACCCGGCTGGCCAGAACGAGCGCATGGCGCAAGTTCTGCAAAACGCGGCCGATCTGTTCCTCACCTTCGGCGTGAGCTTGCCGCCTGACGGCTATGGGATCGTCAAGAACAATGTGGTGAACCTGATGAAGGAGATGCCCAACTCCTTTGGCTGGCCCACCCCTGGCCCGGCTCGCCCCGAGCAGTTCTTCAAGAGCTAACTGCCGCTAACCAGTCGCCCTTTTCCACTCCGCCGGCCCTACCGGGCCGGCGATAGCGAACCCATGCCCAGGGACACCCCATGCTCGACAGCAAGTCGCAGACAACCGATCACCTCCGCACTCATGACTGGTACAAGTCAGCGACCCGCTGGACGCAGCTCACCCTGGCCGAAGATGATCCGATCAAATACGACCCGGCCTTCTGGGTGGACGTGTTCAAGCGCACGCGCTCCAACGCCACCTGCCTGAGCGCGGGCGGCTATATCGCCTATTATCCCTCCAAGGTGCCGCTGCACTACGTGTCCAAGTTCATCGGCGACAGCGATCCGTTCGGTGAGCTGGTCGCCGGCGCCCGCAAGCTCGGGATGCATGTGATGGCGCGCGTCGATCCGCACGCCATTCACCAGGATGCCGCCGACGCCCATCCCGAATGGATAGCGGTGGACAAGGACGGCAACAAGCGTCGCCACTGGGCCTTCCCCGAAGTCTGGGTGACCTGCGCCTATTCAGACTACAACTTCAAGTTCATGCCCGAAGTACTGCGCGAACTAACGGCCAACTACGACATCGACGCGATCTTTGCCAATCGCTGGCAGGGCCATGGCGTTTGCTATTGCGATGCCTGCAAGACCAATTTCCGCGAAGCAACCGGGCACGAACTACCTCTCGATCAGAAGCTCGAGAACCCCGCCTGGCTAGCCTGGACCGCCTGGCGCCGTGGCGTACTGAGCCGGCTGGTGGTGGAATGGGACGAGGTGATGAAGGCCATCAAGCCGCATACCAGCTTCATCCCTAATATGGGCTCGGTATCGCTGACCGAGTTCGACCTCGAGATCATCGAGAGATACTGCCCCTTCCTGTGCGTCGACGATCAGGGCCGCCGGGGGACCGAACCCGTGTGGATGAGCGGTCGCAATGGCAAGCGCATGCGCGCGACCTTCCGTGATCGCCCTGCCATTCTGATCACCTCCATTGGGCCCGAAGAGGAATATCGCTGGAAAGATTCGGTCACCACCGGCCCCGAGATCCAGGCCTGGATGGACGACGGCACGACGCAGGGGCTCCTGCCCTGGTTCACCAAGTTCAATGGCGTGGTGCCGGACACCCGTTGGGTCGAGCCGGTGGTCGATAGCTTCAACCTGCATGCCGATCTCGAGCCGGTGCTATCGCAAATGGCGCCAACCGCCGAGATCGCAATCCTCGACCCCGCCACGACCCTGCGCCACCACGGCCTCGACACCCGCAGGGCAGCCGAAGCGGACGATCTCGGCTTTTATCTGGCTCTGGTGGAAGCGCGCATTCCATTCGAGATGGTTTCAGACCAGGCGATGACCCCGGAGGCCTTGGACAAGTTCAAAGTCTTGATCCTGGCCAATGCCACCTGCCTTTCCGACGAGCAGATCGCGACGCTGGAGGCTTATGTCGCCCGTGGCGGCAGCATTGTCGCGGCGCACGAAAGCTCCACCCGCACGCCGGACAACAAGCTCCGCAACGCCATCGGCCTTGGCAAGCTGCTGGGTGTGACCATGACCGGGGCGGCCCGCGGACCGGTCAAAAACACCTATGTCGCCATCAACGGCGAACACCCGATCTCCGACGGCTTTGAGGGCGCGAACCGCATTATTGGCGGCACCCGCCTCCTGGCCGTAGATGCCGCGCCCGACACTAGCCAGCCCTTCCTTTACGTCCCCGACTTCCCTGACCTTCCCATGGAAGAGGTCTACCCGCGCGAAGAGCCCAAGGGCGCGGCGGTGGTGACCCGCGAGCATCCCGGCGGCGGTCGCACTGTCTACATCCCGTGGAATGTCGGCGCCATTCTGTGGGAGGTTCTCGCGGCCGACCACTCCCGCCTCATCGGCAATGCCGTACGCTGGGCTTTGGGCAAACGCCCTGACGTCGAGATCGGCGGCCGCGCGGTGCTCGACCTCGCAGTGCGCGAGAACGAAGCGGGCATGGCTGTTGTGCTCAACAACATCTCCAATCCCATGATGATGAAGGGCCCCATCCGCGAAGTCTATCCAACCGGCGAGATCACGGTCTCCATCGCAGTGCCAGCTGGCAAGACTGTGGGCAAAGCCGATTTGCTGGTCGCCGGCCAGCGCTTGGAGACGAGCCTTGTGGACGGACGGCTTAATGTCGTTGTGCCCAGCATCGAGACACTCGAAGTTGTCCACTTGACCTGGAGCTAGAGGGGGCGGCGCCATGTTGAACTATGTGATCAAGCGGCTGATCTACATGATCCCGACATTGTTCGGCATGTCGCTCATCGCCTTCATGATTATCCAGCTGCCGCCGGGGGATTATCTCACCTCCATGCTGGCAACCATGGCCGAGAGCGGCCAGAACGTCGATCCCGCGCAGCTCGAAGCCATGCGCCGCGCCTATGGTTTTGATGACCCGATCTGGCTACAGTATTGGAAGTGGATCAGCGGCATCATCTTCCGCGGCGACTTTGGCTATTCCTTTGAATGGAACCGCCCGGTCGCCGATTTGATCTGGGAGCGGATGGGCTCGACGCTGGCCATCTCGATTGCCGCCCTGCTCTTTGTCTGGGCTGTGTCCCTGCCCATCGGCATCTATTCGGCCATGCGTCGCCACTCGGTCGGCGACTATGCTTTCACCTTTCTCGGCTTTATCGGCCTCGCCGTGCCCAACTTCATCATGGCGCTGGCACTGATGTATTTCAGCTACAAGGTTCTCGGCCAGAGTGTGGGCGGACTGTTCTCGCCCGAATATGTCGAGGCGCCCTGGAGCTGGGGCAAGTTCGTCGATCTCCTCGCTCACCTCTGGATCCCGATCATCGTCATCGGCACTAGCGGCACGGCAGCGCTGATCCGCATCCTGCGTGCCAATCTCACCGACGAGTTGAACAAGCCCTATGTGGTGACGGCCAAGGCCAAGGGCCTGCCTGAATACAAGGCCGTGTTGAAGTATCCGGTCCGGATCGCGCTGAATCCTTTCGTTTCGGCGATCGGCTGGGTCCTGCCCGAGCTTGTTTCTGGCGTCACCATCACCGCCATTGTCCTCAACCTGCCCACGGCCGGCCCGCTGCTGCTGCGGGCCCTCATCAGTCAGGACATGTACCTCGCCGGCAGCTTCATCCTCTTGATGGGTGTGCTGACTCTGTTTGGCATGCTGATCTCCGACATCCTGCTCGCCCTTCTTGACCCCCGGATCAGGTTCAACTGATGCTTGCGCACACTTTCATCGAGGGAACGCCCGAAACCGGCCCGGCTGTCTCCTCTCTGCAGGCCGGCAAGCCGATCGAAACGGCCGTCGCTGGTCCCTGGCGGCTGATCTGGACCAAGTTCGCCCGCAACAAGGTGGCGCTGGTGGCCGGCGTCATCATTCTCGCACTTTATCTTATCGGGCTCTTCGCCGAGTTCTTGGCCCCCGCCCTGCCCGATGCGGCGCGCCCGCAATTCACCAACGCGCCACCCCAGGAGCTGCGCCTCTTCGTGACTGAGCAGGATGGCAGCCAGCGCTTCCAGCTGCATGTCACCGGCTATACGATGAGCGTCGATCAGGTATCGCTCCGCCGCAGCTATGTGATCGATGAGAACGCCGTCGTGCCCATCGGTTTCTTGGTCAAGGGCGCGCCCTATAAGCTCTGGGGCCTGTTCCCTTCCGACGTACATCTGCTTGGGCCACTCAAGTCGACCGACACCATGTATCTGCTGGGCACCGATAAGCTCGGCCGCGACCTGCTGAGCCGGCTGATCCACGGCACAAGGGTGTCCATGTCCATCGGCCTGATCGGCGTCGCCATTAGCCTCTGTCTCGGCGTGACGCTCGGTGCGATCTCTGGGTTCTACGGCGGCGTGGTTGATCTGGTGATCCAGCGCATCATCGAGGTGATCTCCTCCATGCCGACTATCCCGCTTTGGCTGGGCCTTGCCGCGGCCATTCCGCTGAGTTGGTCACCCCTGACGGTGTATTTCCTCATCACCCTGATTGTGTCGCTGTTCGGCTGGACCGGACTGGCGCGGGAAGTGCGGGGCCGCTTCTTTGCGCTGCGCGGCGAGGATTTCGTTACCGCAGCGCGTCTTGACGGTTCCAGCGAACGCCGGCTGATCTTCCGGCACATCATGCCCTCGCTTACGAGCCACATCCTCGCGGTCGTGACCCTCGCTCTGCCCACCATGATCGTTGCTGAAACGGCGCTGAGCTTTCTCGGCATTGGGCTCAAGGCACCGGTCGTATCCTGGGGGGTGCTGCTGCAGGACGCGCAGAATGTGCGCACTATTGCGGGCGCGCCCTGGCTGCTGATGTGGCCGGCAGGCGCTGTGGTTCTGACGGTGCTGGCCTACAACTTCCTTGGCGATGGTCTGCGCGACGCGGCCGACCCCTATGAAAGCTGAGCCATGACTGTACATCCCCTCTCTACCGGCACGCAGCCAGCAGGCGACGAGGCGCCGATTGTCCTCAGTGTCGAGCATCTCAGCCTCGATTTTCGCCTGCGCACCGAGATCCTGCATGCGGTGCGGGATGTCAGCTTTGTGCTGCGGCGCGGCGAGACCCTGTGCCTTGTGGGTGAAAGCGGCTCGGGCAAATCGGTGACCGCCCGTGCCCTGCTTCGTATTCTTGATCGAAACGGGGCCATTACCGGTGGCCGCATCCTCCTCGGTAACCAGGGCGAAGAGATCGACGTCGCAGCGCTCTCGGACCGTGACCCCAAGCTTCTGCAAATCCGCGGCGGACGCATCGGGCTTATCTTTCAGGAGCCAATGAGTTCGCTGTCCCCGGTGCACACGATTGGCAGCCAGATCATCGAAGCCCTGCGCCTGCATCGGCGCATGGACAAGAAGCAGGCGCGTGCCGAAACCATCGAGCTCTTGCGGCAGGTCGAGATCCCCAATCCCGACAAGATGGTCGACCGCTATACCTTCGAATTCTCCGGCGGCATGCGCCAGCGCGCCATGATCGCCATGGCGCTGGCGGCTGATCCGGACATCCTGATTGCCGACGAGCCCACCACCGCACTCGATGTCACGACGCAGGCGGAGATCCTCGATCTCATCAAGCGCCTCCAGGTGAGCCGTGGCATGGCGATGTTGCTGATCACCCATGACATGGGCGTGGTCGCCGAGGTGGCCGACGCCGTTGCGGTGATGCGCTATGGCCGTATTGTCGAGGCGGGCAGCGCCGAGGACATTTTCCATGATGCCCGCCATCCCTATACGGTGCGCCTCCTCAACTCGACGGTGAAGCTCGAGCAGAACCAGCGCACTGCGGCCCGTGCCGAGACCAGCACGCAGGCACGCCAGCCGGTCCTTAGCGTGCGCAACCTGTCCAAGGTTTATGGTGCCTCGAGCGCCTGGTTCGGTGGCAACAGCCATGCGCTCAAAGCCGTCGATGATGTAAGCCTCGATCTTTATCCCGGCGAGAACCTCGGCATTGTGGGCGAGAGCGGCTCGGGCAAGACCACGCTTGGCCGCCTGATCCTGCGCACCGTCGAGCCCAGCGCCGGCACGGTCACCTATCATGGTGCGGGCGCGCCCATGGATGTCACCGCTCTGAGCAAGCAGGGTCTCAAGGCGTTTCATCGCGATGTGCGGTTGGTGTTCCAGGACCCATTCGCGTCTCTGAACCCGCGCATGACAGTCAAGGAGATCATCGGCGATCCGCTTTATGTCTCAGGCAAGATGCGCGGGGCGGCGATCGAGGCAAGGGTCGCCGAATTGCTGACGCTGGTGGGGCTCGACCCCATGGCGATGGAGCGCTATCCGCATGCGTTCTCCGGTGGCCAGCGCCAGCGCATCGGCATCGCCCGCGCCCTTGCGCTCGATCCCAAGATCATTATCGCCGACGAGGCCACGGCAGCGCTCGACGTATCGATCCGCGCGCAGATTCTCGATCTGCTGCTCGACATCCAGCAAAAGCTGGGCCTGAGCTTCATCTTCATCTCCCACGACATCTCCGTAGTCCGCTATTTCTGTGACCGGGTCGCGGTGATGCGTCTAGGCAAGCTCGTGGAGGTCGGCACCGCCGAGCAGATCTGCACCCAGCCGCAGCACCCCTACACCCAGAGCCTGATTTCGGCTGTTCCCAACCCCGATCCCCGCAACAAACGGATGCTGCACCGCACCCGCTATGTGGCCTGAAGGAAAACCGCCTTGCCCAAATTCTCCGCCAATCTCTCGTTCCTCTATGCCGACCAGCCGTTCCTTGACCGCTTTGCCGCGGCGGCGGCCGATGGGTTCAGGGCCGTCGAATATGTTGCCCCCTATGCCTTTGGCGCCGATGAGGTCGCCGAGCGCCTAAAGGACAATGGTCTTGAGCAGGCGCTGTTCAACCTGCCGCCCGGTGACTGGGACGCTGGCGAGCGCGGCATTGGCTGTCTGCCCGACCGCGTCGAGGAGTTCCGGAGCGGCGTAACCACGGCCGTTGCCTATGCGCAGGCCCTTGGCTGCACCAAGGTGAACTGCCTTGCGGGCATCCTCCCTGCGGGCAGCAGCGTGGAAGAGCGCGATGCTGTCCTGATCGACAATTTGCGCTATGCCGCGCCGCGCTTGGCCGATGCCGGCATCAAACTGCTGCTCGAGCCCATCAATCTGCGCGACATTCCAGGATTTCATGTCTCGACCACTCACCATGCCGAGCGCATCCTTGATGCCGTGGGGTCCGACAACCTCTTCATCCAATTCGACGTCTACCATACCCAGGTGATGCAGGGAGATCTCGTGCCCACCTATGCCCGGCTGCGCGAGCGCATCGCCCATGTCCAGATCGCCGATAATCCCGGCCGCAACGAGCCGGGCACGGGCGAGATCAACTATCCCTTCGTCCTCAGCGAACTCGATCGGCTTGGCTACACCGGCTGGGTGGGCTGCGAGTACAAGCCCAAGGCCGGCACCAGCGCCGGGCTCGGCTGGATGCAACCCTATCTCTAAGGAGCGCAACATGAATATCGGTTTCATCGGCCTCGGCGTCATGGGACGCCCCATGGCTGGCCATCTGATCGCTGCCGGGCACCAGGTCGCCTTGCACCGGGTCAAGGAAGCGTCCCAAGCCTTGGTCGAGCAGGGGGGAAAGGCGCTGTCGAGCGCGCAGGCTGTGGCTGAGGTCTCCGACATCGTCATCCTGATGCTACCCGACACGCCCGATGTCGAAGCGGTGCTGTTTGGACCTGAGGGCGTGGCCGCCGGCCTTGCCCCCGGCAAGCTCGTGATCGACATGAGCTCCATCTCGCCTATCGCCACCAAGGACTTCGCCGCCCGCATTGAGACGCTAGGCGCCGACTATCTCGACGCGCCCGTCTCGGGTGGCGAAGTGGGTGCCAAGAACGCTGCTCTCACCATTATGGTGGGTGGCAAACAGGCCGTGTTCGATCGTGCCCTGCCCCTGTTCCAGACCATGGGCAAGAACATCACGCTTGTGGGTGGTGTCGGTGATGGGCAGACCGCCAAGGTCGCCAACCAGATCATTGTCGGGCTCAACATCCAGGCGGTCGCCGAGGCCTTGCTGTTTGCCCAGAAAGCCGGCGCCGATCCTGCCAAGGTGCGCGAGGCGCTGATGGGCGGCTTTGCCGCGTCCCGCGTGCTTGAGAGGATCTGGCGCTGGCGGTGGATGCGGCGCGCGCGCTTGACCTTGCCCTGCCCAACGCCGCGGCAACCCAGCAGATGATGAATGCGGCTGTCGCCAGAGGTGACGGCGACAAGGACCATTCCGCCCTAATCCGCACCCTTGAGGCGCTGGCAGGCGGCAGCAGCTAGCCCCACGCACCAGCACAAGCTTGCCAGCAGCGGCGCCGAGGTGCCGCTGAACGAACCTTCATGCTCAGGAACCAAGCCATGCCACTCGACAAGCTGCCGCAGACACCATTCGGAGCCGTGTATTTCCGCAAGTCCAACCCGCCGCGCGAGGACTGGGAGCGCGACTATGCCGTTGCTGCCGAGGACGGCATGAATGTGTTCCGGCATTGGTTCATGTGGTCGGCCATCGAGCGGCGCCCCGGCTTTTATGACTGGGACGATTATGACCGGCAGATGGACCTTGCCGCCAAGAACGGGATCAAGACCATCATCGCCGAGTTGACGCACACCGTGCCAGACTGGGCTTACCGCAAATTTGCCCATGCCCGGCAGCTGCGGGCTGACGGGCGGCCGTTGACCTCCACTATGGGGGTGAGCGCGGCAACGGGCGGCTTTGCGAATAATGGCGGTGGCGCGGGCTCGCTGAGCATGAATTCGCCTGAGGTCAAGGAAGCGGTGGGCAACTTCCTGTCTGCCCTCGCGACCCGTTATAAGGGGCATCCCGGCCTGCTCGGCTATGACGTGTGGAACGAGGTTAACTACGCCGCCGACGTCGACTATTCCGAGTTCATGAAGGCCGATTTCCGGCTCTGGCTGCAGACCAAGTATGGCGATCTCGATAGGCTCGCCAATGCCTGGTATCGCTATTCCTATGCCGAATGGGACGACATCGAGCCGCCCCGCGAAGTGGCAGCTTACCCCGAGAATCTCGACTGGCTCGCCTTCAAGCGCGAGAACTACTACGACCAGATGCAGTTCAAGATCGACACCATCCGCGGGATCGATCCGGATTGCCTGATTGCCGCCCACGGCGTCGGCGGCGCGATCCCCAACATGGCGGCCAATGGGTCCGATGACTGGCTCGCAGCGTCCAAGGTCGAGCTTTATGGCCTGACCTGGGTGCCCAGCCGGCGCGGCTTTGCGCCCTGGCAGAACTTCTTCGGGCCCGACCTCACCCGGGCGGCTGCTCGTGGCAAGCCTTGGTGGCATGCCGAGCGGCCCGGCGGTCCGCTGTGGCTGCAACCGCAAGTGCTCGGCCGCGACAAGGAAGACGGCCGGGTCATGGACCCCGAGGATATCCGCACGCTCACCATGACCTCCTTTGCCGCCGGCGCAACTGGCGTGCTCAACCTGCGCTACCGGCCGCTGCTGGACGGTCCGCTGTTTGGCGCTTTTGGCTCCTATGGCATGGACGGATCGCGCACCCCGCGCTCGGAGATGGCGAGCGAGATCGGCAAATGGGCCAATGCACCCGAGCAGAAGTCGCTGTTTGCGGCCAAGCCGGTCAAGGGCGATATCGCACTGCTGGTGATCCCGGAGGCCCAGGCCTGGGACTACCTGCTCAACCACCACCACAAGCCCGAGACGTATCGTGAGGCGATGTGGGGCGCCTATCGCGGCTTTTTCGACAATGGCATCCAAGCCGACTGGGTCCATATCGATCATATCGACGATTACGACACGATCTACGCGCCCTACCCGATCATGCTTACGGCCGAACACGCTCAGAAGCTGGGCGCC
>JAQSXP010000346.1 GCA_029256605.1 Devosia sp.
CCGGTTGGCGCAACATGCTGCTGCGCACCCCCGCCATTGGTTATGCCGGCACCTGCGCCACGCTGCGCGACACCGATCTGACCGAAGCCATTGCCGCTATCGGGCTGCCCACGCTGGTCGTGGCCGGCGATGCCGATCTCGCCACGCCGCCCGAGCTGGTGCAGGCGACCGCGGAGCGCATCCCCGGCGCGCAGTTCAAGATCATGCCGGGCGTCGGGCATATTCCATCCATTGAGCAACCCGCGGTGCTGGCCGGGTTGATCGCCACTTTCCTCAGCGAGGCCGGTTATGGCAACAAGCCCAAGCTTTGAACGCGGCATGGCGACCCGCCGCGCCGTGCTCGGCGACAACCATGTCGACAAGGCGAACGCGCGCAAGACCACGTTCGACGACGACTTTCAGACCTTTATCACCGAAGGCGCCTGGGGCTCGGTATGGTCGCGGCCGGGGTTGAGCAAGCGCGAGCGCTCCATGCTGACCATCGCGCTCTTGGCGGCGCTGGGCCACGACGAGGAAGTGGCGATGCATGTGCGCGCCAGCGTCAACACGGGCACCTCGCCCGACGACATCAAGGAGGCCCTGTTGCATGTTGCCGTTTATGCGGGCGTTGCGGCCGCCAACCGGGCCTTCCGGATTGCCAAGGAAGAGCTGGCCAAGCGCGATGAGGTGAGCCAATGAGCGCGATCATGCTGCCCGGCGCCGATGGCGCCCTCTATCAGCGCGACCACAGCTGGCACCCGCCGGCCAACACCCCCGGCTACAAGAGCACGACCTTTCGCGCGCCGCGCCAGCCGTTGCTGGCGCTGGGCGCGACGGCGAGCGAGCTGACCGGCCCCACCTTTGGTCACTCGATGCTGGGCCCGCTCGATAATGATCTGATGCGCAACTACAGCCAGGATGGCACAGAGGCAATCGGCCAGCGCATGATCGTTTATGGCCAGGTGTTGGATGAAAACGCCCGCGCCGTGCCCAATACGCTGGTGGAATTTTGGCAGGCCAATGCCGGTGGGCGCTATCGCCACAAAAGGGAAGGCTATCTGGCCGCGATCGACCCCAATTTCGGCGGCTGCGGGCGGACCATCACCGACGAAAACGGGTTTTATTCCTTCCGTACGGTCAAGCCGGGAGCCTATCCCTGGCCCAATGGCGCCAATGACTGGCGCCCTGCCCATATCCATTTTTCCGTGTTCGGGCACGCCTTTGCCCAGCGGCTGATTACCCAGATGTATTTCGAAGGCGATCCGATGATCTGGCAATGCCCGATTGTGGGCACCGTGCCGGACAAGGCTGGCATCGAGCAGCTGATCGCCCGGCTGGATCGCCACAACACCACGCCCATGGACGCGCTCGCCTATCGCTTTGACATCGTGCTGCGCGGACGCCGCTCGACCATGTTCGAAAACAAACTGGAGGGGAACTGATGTTGCACCCCGTTCCAACGCTGCGCGAAACGCCCTCCCAAACGGCCGGGCCCTATGTGCATATCGGCATGACGCCGAACTTTGCCGAAATCCGCGGCATCTATGACGCCGATCCGGGCCTGGCCATGCTGACGCCCCACACCGTGGGCGAGCGCATCGAGATCGTTGGCCGCATCGTCGATGGCGCGGGCTCACCGGTTGGCGATGCCGTGGTCGAAATCTGGCAGGCCGATGCGAGCGGCGCCTTTGCGGCCCCCATGGGGCCCAACAGCAATTCGGCCCCCCCTTTTACCGGCTGGGGCCGCCAGCCCGTCAATGCCGAGGGTGTTTTTACCTTCGAGACGATTAAGCCCGGTCCCGTAGCAGGGCCGGACGGCAAGCCGATGGCGCCGCATGTAAGCCTTTGGATCGTGGCGCGCGGCATTAATATCGGGCTGCAGACGCGGCTTTATTTCGCCGATGAAGCGGAAGCCAATGCGGGCGATTTCGTGCTCAACAAGATCTTGGATCCGCGCCGCCGCCAAACGCTGATTGCCCGGCGCGAGGAGGGCACGGTGCCGCGCTATGTGCTCGACATTTACCTGCAGGGTGACAAAGAAACAGTGTTTTTTGACATCTGAGCGGGGAGTGACAGCTATGAACACCTTGTTCGCAGCCCTCGCCGGCGACGCCGAAGTCGCCAGCCTACTTTCTGATGCCGCCCAGATCACGGCCATGCTGGCGGTGGAAAAGGCGCTGGCCGAGGCGAGCGCCGAGTGCGGCTGGATCAGCGAAGATGCGGCGGCGGCAGTAGGTGCCGGCATCAACGACTTTGTGCCCGATTGGCAAGCTCTGGCGGCCGGAATGGCGCAGGATGGCGTTGTGGTGCCCGCGCTGGTGCGGCAATTGCGGGGGCTGGTTGCTGAGCCGCATCGCGCGGCCGTGCACAAGGGCGCAACCAGCCAGGACATCATCGATACCGCCCTGATGCTGCAGCTCGCCGAGCTGTTTGATCTTTATGAAGAGCGGCTGAGCGCCATGCTGGGGCAGCTCGACCGGATGGCGGAAACGGCTGGGGAGCGGGAGCTGATGGCCCATACCCGCATGCAGGTGGCACTGCCGACCAGTTGGGGCGCCAAGCTCGCGAGTTGGCGCGAGCCCCTGCAGCGCTATTTGCGCCTGCTGCTGTCCATGCGCCGTACCCTGCTCGTGGTGCAACTGGGCGGGCCAGTGGGGGATCGCGGCAGTTTTGCCGGGCAGGGCGACGCCATTGCTGCAGCCCTCGCGCGGCGGCTTGATCTGGGACTCGCTGCCCCTTGGCAGGCCACGCGCGACCCCATCGTGGCGCTTGGCAATCTCCTGGCGATGATCAGCGGCAGTCTGGGCAAGATCGGCGCGGATATCGCCTTGCTGGCGCAAAATGAGGTGGCCGCAGTGCAACTG
>JAQSXP010000347.1 GCA_029256605.1 Devosia sp.
ACGAGGTGGCGCCCGTCGAGATCGAGCGCGGCGGCAGTGTAGTTGCGAAAGGCCGTGAGGCGCAGGCGCGACAGATGGCGGATCATCGAAGACCCCGCAGGGGCGCTGGCGCCCTTATTCCCCGCAAGGGGAGCACTGGAGCCCAAGGCTCCGCATCACGGCTCAAATCGGCAACGCCACTCAGACGCGCATGGGCATCAGCACGTACAGCGCGCTGGCTTCGCCCTCTTCCTTGACGAGGGTGGGCGAGCCCGCATCATTGAACAGGAACACCGCGCTTTCCGAGCGAATCTGGCCGACAATGTCCAAGAGGTAGCGGGCATTGAACCCGATCTCAAAGCCATCGGTGTCGAACTCGACCGCCAGCTCTTCGCTGGCCGTACCATGGTCGGGATTGGTGACCGAGAGCTCAAGCAGCCCGTCCTTGGCCGAAAGCTTGACGGCCTTGCCGCCGCGATCCGATGCAATGGTCGAGACGCGATCCACCGCCACGGCAAAGGAGGCGCGATCGACATTCATCTGCTTGTCGTTGTTCTTGGGCGTGACCCGATCATAATCGGGGAAAGTGCCCTCGATGAGTTTGGAGAGCAGCACAACCGGCCCCACGGTGAAGCGGATCTTGGTGTCCGACACCTCGACCTTGACCTCGCCATCGACACCATCGAGCAGCTTTTGCACTTCGCCGACGGTTTTTTTGGGCACGATGATGCCGGGCATGCCCTGGGCGCCTTCGGGCGCCGGCATTTCGGCGCGCGCGAGACGGTGCCCGTCGGTTGCGACTGCGCGCAGCAGTGGGCCATTGGCGCTTGATTCCACGGCATGCAGATAGATGCCGTTGAGATAATAGCGGGTTTCCTCGTTGGAAATGGCGAATTGGGTGCGCTCGATCAGCTCGCGCAGGCCGCTGGCGGGCATGGAAAATTCATGGCCGAACGCCCCCGACTTGAGATCGGGGAAGCTGTCGGGCGACAGGCACGCCAGGTGAAAGCGCGAGCGCCCCGAGGTCAGCAGCATCTGCTCGCCGCCATCGGTTTCGAGGCGCACTTCGGCGCCATCGGCGAGCTTGCGCACGATTTCATAAAGCGTATGCGCGGGGACCGTGGTGGTGCCGGGGGTCGAGACCATCGCCGGCACGCTTTCGGTGACCTCGATATCAAGGTCGGTGGCGCGCAGTTCCACCGCGTCCTCGGCAGCCTTGAACACCACATTGGCCAGGATGGGGTAAGTGTTGCGCCGTTCAACCACCCGATGCACATGGCTCAGCGACTTGAGCAGATGATTGCGTTCGAGGGTAATCTTCATGGCAACAACTTCCAAAGCACTACGCGGCTGATCGGCCAGCCAACACACCCCCGGCGAGGTGGGTTTGGACATTTACAATTTGTGCACCGATTGGCAAGGGCCGGCTGCGCGACACGCTGGCTCAAGGGCGACAAACAAAACGGCGAGACCCCAGGGGGCCCCGCCGCAACAGCATGGGATCGGCGCGGGCCTATTCCTCGAGCATGCGCTTGAGGAGCTCGATCTCCTGGGCCAGTTCCACATCGTCCTTGATCATCTGTTCGACCTTGCGCACCGAATGGAGCACGGTGGTGTGATCGCGCCCGCCAAAGCGCCGGCCGATCTCGGGCAGCGAGCGCGAGGTCAGGGCCTTGGCCAGGAACATCGCGATCTGACGCGGGCGCACCACATCGCGCGAGCGGCGGGCTGACAGGAGCTCGTTACGCGGCACCTTGTAGTGGCGCGACACCATTTTGAGGATGTCCTCAATGCGCACCCGCTTGGCGTCATGGGTGCGGATGAGGTCGCCAAGGGTCTTTTCGGCCAGCGGCACGGTGATGAGCTCACCCGTCAGCTGGTTGGCGGCGACGAGGCGATTGACCGCACCATCGAGATCGCGGCCATGGCTGACCACGGCGCGGGCGACGTAATCGAGCACGGGGGCGGGAAAATGCATGCCAAAGCGCGCGGTCGCCTGATCAGCGCGGCGCTGCACGATGGAGCGGCGCAGCTCGACGTCAAAGCCCGAAATCGGCACGACGAGCCCACCCGACAGGCGCGAGCGCACGCGCTCGTCGAGCATTTCAAGATCACGCGGCGGCGCATCGCCGGCCACGACGACCTGCTTGGCGCCCGTCAGGAGCGTGCCCAGCGTATGGCCGAATTCTGTAGCCGACTTGCCCTGCAGGAACTGCATGTCATCGATCAGCAGCAGATCGACCCGGCGCAACCATTCCTTGAAGCCGAGCGCCGACTGGCGCTGCACGGCGGTGATGAAATGGTACATGAAGTGGTCGGCGGTCAGATAGACGATGTTCTTGGTGGCATCGGCCTGCTGGGTAGCGTGGGCGATGGCATTGAGCAGGTGCGATTTACCCAGGCCTACCGTGGAATGAATATAGACCGGGTTGAAGGTCACGGTGTCGTTGGCGGCCGCCTGGGCGATCTGGCGAGCAACGCCCAGTGCCATTTCGTTGGCGGCGCCCGCGACAAAGGTTTCAAAGGTCATGCGCGGATCGATGCCGCTGCCCGATAGGGCATCGCCCTTGGGCGCGGGCGCTTCGCGGCCGATCCGGGTCACGGTCGCCGATGGCTGCGGCGACTGGGCGGCTGCGGGGGCAGCAGCGCTTTCGGCAGGCGCCGGTTCGGCCACAAGGGTCGGGCGCTGGCGGGGCTGGCCATTGACGCGCAACGTCACCTGAAGGCGAGTGATGGTTTCATCGTCCTGGCGGCAGGCCTCGACGATGCGGTCGGCATAGTTGGATTGCACCCAGGAGCACAAGAAGCGCGTGGGGGCAGACAGATGCACCACTTCGCCGGCAATTTCCTCGAGCTCGAGCCGC
>JAQSXP010000348.1 GCA_029256605.1 Devosia sp.
TGGTGCCTCGTCGAGCAAGCGCACCATCAGGTGTTCGTCGATGTAACGACCGTTCACATAAAGCGACCGCGGTTCGGTCCCGTAGATTTCAAAGCCAGCCTTGCGGTATAGCGCCAGGGCCGGTGCATTCTGCGTGCCGGCGGCCAGCAGCACCTGCTGGTGCCCAAGCGTTCTGGCATGCTCCAGCGCCGCGTCGATCAGCGGCAGCGCCATGCCTTGGCCGCGCGCCTCGGGCCGGACATAGACGGTATAAAGATTGCCGATATGCCGCCGCTTGGCGCTTTGGCTCCAATACAGCCCGACCACCCCGCAGAGCTTTTCCGCAACAAAGCCACCAAACACAGCGCTGCCCGTCAGCTGCTTGGTAAAGGCCTCGAGCGGTTGCTGGCTTTCCTCGCCATGATCGCCGCCAAAGGCTTCCGGCGTGTCGAGCAGCGCTTCGAGCCGGATGGTCCGGAACGCTTCGGCATCCGCCGCCGTCAATTGCCGGACCAAAAAACTCACGCGTCCAGCTCGATGGTTTCCACCGTCACATTGCCATTGGTGTAGACGCAGATTTCCTCGGCGATCTTCATCGCCCGGCGCGCCACATCCTCGGCATCAAGCTCGGTGGCCTGGTGCAGGGCCAGCGCCGCCGAATGGGCGTAATTGCCGCCCGAGCCGATAGCGATTACGCCATGATCGGGGGTCAGCACATCGCCATTGCCGGTCAGCACCAGCGTGTCCTTCTTGTCGGCCACGATCATCATGGCTTCCAGCCGCCGCAGATACTTGTCGCCGCGCCAGTCCTTGGCCAGCTCCACGGCGGCGCGCATCAGCTGGTCGGGATATTGCTCGAGCTTGGCTTCGAGCCGCTCGAAGAGGGTAAAGGCATCGGCGGTCGAGCCGGCAAAGCCGCCAATCACCTTGCCCCCGGCCAGGCGTCGCACCTTCTTGGCGCCGTGTTTCATCACGGTCTGGCCCATGGAGACCTGGCCATCGCCAGCCACCACGACCTTGTTGCCCTTGCGCACGGAAACGATCGTCGTCCCGTGCCAGCCGGGGAATGCTGCATCACTCATGGGGAGAACTCCAGAACTTGTCGGTTCTTACTTAGGCGCAGCCCCGATGATTTCAATGTGGGCGCGGGCGGGGCGCCGTCTCCCTTCAATCCAATCTTTAAGGCTGCGGCGCTACATGCTAGGAGCCCGACGCCCGGAGGCCCCAATGCGCACTGCCACGATCGCCCGCAAGACCAACGAAACCGATATCCGCGTGTCCATCAATCTCGATGGCACCGGCAAGCATGACATGGCCACGGGTGTCGGCTTTTTCGATCACATGCTCGACCAGCTGGCGCGCCATTCCCTCATCGACATGGAGATCAGCTGCACGGGCGATCTGCACATCGACTTCCACCATACCGTGGAGGATGTCGGCATCGCCCTTGGCCAAGCCATTCGCGAGGCCATTGGCGACAAGCGCGGCATCAACCGCTATGCCAGCTGCGATCTGCCCATGGACGGCACCCTGACCCGGGCGGCGCTTGATGTCTCGGGCCGCCCCTTTCTCGTCTTCCGCGCCCAGTGGAGCCGCGACAAGATCGGCGAGATCGACACCGAGCTGTTCCAGGAATTCTTCCAGGCCTTTGCCGTCAATGCCGGCATCACGCTCCACATCGAGAACTTCTATAGCGACAACAGCCACCATCTGGCCGAGTCGATGTTCAAGGCCGTCGCCCGTGCCCTGCGCGTGGCGCTCGAAATCGATCCGCGCGCGGCCGATCGCGTCCCCTCCACCAAGGGCACGCTCTAGGCTTTCGCTGCGGCCCCTTTTGCCCTAATGGAGCAGCAGCGGGCGGGAACACCCCGCGCGGCGGCCCCCACGCCCCGGGTCTGCCCTCCGCCGCGCGCTTTGTGCACTGGAGCCAACTGGTGACCTTTTACGCCATTTTTGACGCCAAGCCTGGCCAACCCGATCTACCGGTGGCCGTGGGGGATCGCTTCTCCTGGCTCGCCTTCTGGCTGCCCCCCGTCTTTGCGCTGCGCCATGGGCTCTGGCTCGAACTGGTCGGCTACGTGCTCCTCGTCCTCGCGCTCGGATTTGCCTCGCTCTGGCTGGGGCAGGGCGCCACCACAGCGCTTTACGGCGTGCTGGCCGCGTCGATCGGCTTCGCCGCGCCCGCGCTGCGTCGGGCCAAGCTGACGCGCGCCGGCTGGACCTATCGGCGCGAACTCTGGGCACCCTATTCCGAACAGGCTCAACTGGAGGCCCTGCAATGAGCCGCGTTGCCATCATCGATTACGGCGCAGGCAATCTGCATTCCGCCGCCAAAGCCTTCGAGCGGGTGGCGGGAAGCCTTGAGCATCCACCGGAAATCCTCGTCACCGCCGACCCCGAAGTTGTCCGCCAGGCCGACCACATCATGCTGCCCGGCGTCGGCGCCTTTGCCGATTGCAAGCGCGGTCTCGATGCCGTGCCCGGCATGGTGGAAACCCTCAACAGCAAGGTCATTGCAAGCGGCACGCCGTTCCTGGGCATCTGCGTGGGCATGCAGCTCATGGCCGGCGAAGGCCGCGAAAAGGAAATCACCCCCGGCCTTGGCTGGATTCCCGGTCCGGTCGAGCGCATCGCCCCCAGCGATCCCAGCCTCAAGATCCCCCATATGGGCTGGAACACGCTCCGCTTCGAGCGCCCCCATGCCCTCTTGTCCGGGATCGCCGACGGCCCTGATGGCCTCCACGCCTATTTCGTCCATTCCTATCACCTGCGCCCCACCCATCCCGAGCATCTCATCGCCACCGCCGATTACGGCGGCCCGGTGACCGCTTGCGTTGGGCGCGACAATCTC
>JAQSXP010000349.1 GCA_029256605.1 Devosia sp.
GCATGACTTCTCGCCGCGCGCCAAGGGCCCGTTCGTGGCCGTCAATTGCGCCGCGATCCCGGCCGAGCTCATCGAGTCCGAGCTCTTTGGCCATGAAGGAGGCGCCTTCACGGGAGCCAAGGGCCAGCGCATCGGCAAGTTCGAGTTCGCCAATGGCGGCACGCTGCTGCTCGACGAGATCGAATCCATGCCGCTCCTCGCCCAAGCCAAGGTATTGCGCGTGATCCAGGAGCGCACAGTCGAGCGCCTCGGCTCCAACCGGCAGATCCCGCTCGATCTGCGCATCGTTGCCGCGTCCAAGGTCGATCTGCGCGCCGAGTCCGAGGCGGGACGGTTCCGGGCGGACCTCTATTACCGCCTCAACATGGCGACGCTCCAGTTGCCGCCCATGCGCGAACGCGGCGATGATTGCGTGGTGCTGTTTCACCATTTTCTCGCGCAGGCGGCCCAGCGCTTCGACCGGCCCCTGCCTCCGCTCCACCCCGCCGACATCAATGCCCTGATGATGCATTCCTGGCCGGGCAATGTTCGCGAGCTGCGCGCCGCCGCCGAGCGGTTTGCGTTGGGCCTGCATCCGTCCGGCCATTCGCTGCAGGCCATTCTCGACCCGCGCATCAAGACCGCGCCCGCCGCGGGGCTTAGTCTGGCGGATCGGGTCGCAAGTTATGAGCGGCACGTGATCGAGGCGGAATTGTCGCTCCATGCCGGCTCGGTCGCCGCCGTGGCCGAAACCCTCCAGGTTCCGCGCCGAACGCTAAGCGAAAAGATGAACCGCCTGGCCGTGCGGCGAAGCCTGCAGGAAACGTGAGGACCGCCTAGGCGGGTTCACCCCAGCGGTCACGATACACCAGCTGTTCGAGCGGCAGGCGTTGGCGCCATCCGCGCTGCTCGAGCTCGGGCGTCGCCATGGTCTGCTCGACCATCCCGGCACAAAGATAGGCGACGACGCGAAGCTGGGCCGGAATGCCCAGCACCTCCTTGAGGGCTTCTTCGTCAAGGATACTGACCCAACCCACGCCGACCCCTTCTGCCCGTCCCGCCAGCCAGAGGTTCTGGATGGCACAGACCGTGCTGAACTCGGCCATCCCCGCCATATGGGTTGCGCCCAGCGCCACCGCTCCCGCCCGGCTGGCATCGCAGGTCACGCAGATCCCCATCGGCGCCTGCATAATTCCCTCTAGCTTGAGGGCCGCATAGGCCTTGCGCCGCTCGGGCGGGAACATGGCGATGGCCTCGGCATTGGCGCGCTCGAATATGGCCTTGATCCTGGCCTTTTGCGCGGGTCCGGTGACGAGGAGGAAGTTCCAGGGCTGCATGAGCCCGACGGAAGGGGCATGATGGGCTGCCTCCAGCATGCGCCACAGCACCGGCTCGGGGATGCGCTCGGGCAGAAAACCGCGGCGGACGTCGCGGCGGGTCTGGATGGCGCGATAAACTGCGGCGCGTTCTTCGGCCGAGAATGGCCCTGACGGCGCATACTGCAGTTCAACGGGATGATCGGGGGCGGCGGACATGGCTATGCTCCTGTGGCTGACAGGGGCTGCTCTCCACACAGCGACCGATATGCGCCTGGCCGGTCTTCTGGCTCCGGTTCATCTCCTCTGGGAGCCTTCCCGGCCAAGGCCAGTGGCATCGTTCCCGAGGATCCCCGTTACAGCGCTGGGCGCGCCGCGGTCTTGCACCGCGTTTCCGATTCTCCCGCCTGCGCGGGCACCAAGGCAACGAACTGCTAGTGCCGGCCGCCCGCCTTGTCCAGATGCTTCCTCACCCCCGCGCCGGCACCCTGCCGCGAGGGAAGACGCTCCGCAGGCGCCGCGATACGGCCGGTATGGACAGCAGGATGGTGAGGACGATGATGAGGCAGATCACCGCCGAAATGGGCCGGGTGAAGAACGGGGTCGGATCGCCATTGGTCAGCATGAGGCCGCGCCGCAAGTTGAGGTCGAGCAGGTCCCCGAGCACGATGCCCAGTACCAGCGGGGCCATGGGATACTTCATCTCGCGCAGCAGGAAGCCGACAATGCCAAAGAACAGCATCACATAAACATCGAACATGCGCTGGGTGATGGCAAAGGAGCCCACCACGCACAGTACGTAAACCACAGCCATCAGGCGTTCGCGCGGTACCGAGAGCACCTTGATGAACACTTTGGTCAGCGACAACCCGAAGATCAGATTGGCGAAAGTCGCCAGCAGCAGCATGGCCACGACCTGGTAGAAAAAGCCGGGGTTTTCAACCATCAGCATGGGGCCGGGCCGGATGCCATGGATATACATGGCCGCAATCAGCACGGCGGCGGCGGCCGAGCCGGGCAGCGCCAGGGTCAGGGTCGGGATCATGGCAGCCGAGACCACGGCATTGTCCCCGGTTTCGGCGGCGATCAGCCCTTCCTGGCTGCCCTTGCCGAACTCCTCGGGGTGCTTGGAAGCGCGCTTGGCTGCCGCATAGGAACTCCAGGAGCCCACATCCTCGCCGACGCCTGGAATAATGCCGACAAAGGTGCCGATGATCCCCGAGCGGATAATGGTTTTCCAATAGCGGAAGATCTCGCCCAGGGTCGGCACCACCCGGTCATTGACGGGAGCGATATTGGCGATGGCGGTGCGCTTCATGCTGGAGAGGATTTCCGCCAGCCCAAAGGCGCCCACCATGGCCGGGATCAGGTCGACCCCGCCCCCAAGCGCGGGAATGCCGAAGGTGAAGCGCTGATAGGCGTGCAGCGTTTCCATGCCGATCATGGCGAC
Organism: Devosia sp.; assembly: GCA_029256605.1. GTDB lineage: Bacteria > Pseudomonadota > Alphaproteobacteria > Rhizobiales > Devosiaceae > Devosia. The sequence goes on from JAQSXP010000349.1 coordinate 2,746, forward strand.
CATCAGACCAAGCACGCCAGCGATATAACCCTTGAGGGGGGTATCGGAGCCGGTCATCTGGCCGGAAATAACGACGCCGAA
>JAQSXP010000350.1 GCA_029256605.1 Devosia sp.
TCCGGTCTGATGTTGACCAACAGACATCAGACATGGAGATCGACATGCGCTTGCCTATCGCCCTTGGTGCAGCATTGATGGTAGCGGCCCCCGTTTCCGCGCAGGAAGCGGGCACTACCACGGCGCTGGAGATCAATCCGCAGTCCTATACGGGCGTGTGGTACGAGATCGCGCGCACCCCGACACCGTACCAGGAAGATTGCGAGGGCGGCGTGACGGCCACCTATAATCTGCTGGATGAAACCAGCGTCGAGGTGATCAATCGCTGCGACCGAGCTTCGGGCGACGAGCAGGGCGTGGTCGGCACGGCCGAAGTGGTCAACGGCAATTTCAACACCTTCTCGGTTGAATTTGGCGAGGACAGCGGCGCTCCGGGCGTCAACTATGTCGTGGCGGCCGTCGGCGAAGAAGAAGACGGGCAATATCCTTGGGCGGCCGTGTATTCGCCCGATGGCAATACCGGCTGGATCCTGGCGCGCGAGCCGGAACTGGGGGCAGACGACCGCGAGGAAGCCGAAGCGGCGCTCAGCGAGGTCGGCGTCGATCTGGCGCAGCTTTCGGATACTGCTCAGCCACCGCAGAGCTACGATCCGGCAGCCGAATAAGTTCACCCCCGGCGCATCGAACACCCACATCGGTGGTGGGTTTGCCCACCATCGAGCCGTGAGGACGATCGAAAGCCCCGCCGGGCGGACTATGGTCCGCTTGTGCCCTCCGGCTGGACCGAGGTGTCACGCGCCGCCTTAAGGGGCGCCCTAAGCAAAATTGCTAGTTCAGCTCGTGAGCACGATGCGCATGAGATCGGCCGTGTTGCGGGCGCCGAGCTTTTCCATGACGCGGGCACGATGCACTTCGATGGTGCGGGGGGAAATGCCGAGCTGGCGGCCCGCTTCCTTGTTGGAGCGGCCATTGGAAATGAGCTGCAGCACTTCGCGCTCGCGCGGGGTGAGCTGGGAAAAGCCGCGCACTTCCACCGGGCGCCCGGCCTGCTGACCGCCGCCCAGATGCATTTCGTGGCGCATGGCGGAGCGCACGGCATTGAGCAGATAATCGCTGTTGATGGGCTTGGTCACCACATCTGAGGCACCCAGCTTCATGGCCGTGACGATGGCATCGACCTGGGAGTTTTCGGCGAGCATGAAGACGGGCGTGCTGTGGCGGGCGGCCTTGATGCGCTGCAGCAGGCCGAGCCCACTATGCTCGCCAAGTTCGAAATTGAGCACCACGGCGTCCGGGCGCCGGCGCTCCATAGCGGCGTTGAAATGGGCAACATCCAGGGAGAAAGTTGTTTGAAACCCTTCGAGGCGGAAGAGCACGCTTAGTGCTTCGCAGACCGCCGGATCGGCATCAACAATATGGATCAGACGGTCGCGGTTCAAAAAGGAATGGTAATATGGGTGTTCGCTCATCCTGCTTCGTCCTCTAAAAGGCTGCCACGTATGCTCGACGCTATTGGACCTGGCGGGGCACTCGTCTTGGCCTGAACTTTGGCTTCTACGGAAGATGTTGCCAGGTCACCACCCGGGTAATTTGAACTAAGTGTTGATGCCGTCCGATAAGGGGAACACGTACTGTGGACTACCTAGGCCAATATTAGGTTTATCGGCCTAGGGTGCAGAGTGTCAACTGACTTTATTCCTATTTCACGATGGCGGGAGATGGCGGCGTTTGCCGGATCGCATCGCGGATCTCAGTCAGCAGAACTTCTTCGCGTGTCGGGGCAGCGGAATTGGGATCGACGGCTTCTTCGCGCTTGAAGCGGTTGATCCCCTTGACCACGAGAAAAAGGGCAAAGGCGATGATGAGGAACTTCACCACCGCATTGATGAAGAGGCCAATATTGAGCGTTGCCACCCCGGCGGCCCGGGCAGCGTCGAGTGACGGCACGGGAACCCCGTCGGGGTTGGACAGGACGATAAAGAGGTTCGAGAAGTCGATGCCGCCGATCAACAGACCGATCACAGGCATGAAGATGTCATCTACTAGGGATGAAACAATGGCGCCGAAGGCGGCGCCGATGATCACCCCGATGGCGAGATCGATCATATTACCACGCACGGCGAAATCGCGAAATTCCTTGAACATTGGGGTATCCTCTTGGCTGATCGAGCGCAGATTCATCCACCAGGCGGCAAGCCGAGGCAATTGGGCCAAGAGTTGAGCTTGCGAGCGGAGCGGCGGGGGCCGATATTCGGGCCAGCCACCAGGATAAGTTAGTTATGCCCACGAGCGTTCCCACCGCTGAATCAAGCCTCCGGCAGGCGCTCGACTTCGTGCCGCAGGGGATTGCGGTGTTCAACAATGCGCTGCGGCTGGTGTTTGCCAACCAGCGCTACAGAACGCTGCTGATGCTGCCCGAAGAGGTGATGCGGCCGGGCACGCCGCTGTTTGACCTCGCGATCTGGCAGGGCGACCGGGGCGATTTCGGGCCTGGCGACGCGGCGCGGCTCGCGATCGAGCGCATCAATGCGCTGACGGCGGCGCCCACCACCGTGAGCCAGCGCACCGGGATCGGCGGGCAGATGCTGGAATTCCAGTCGAGCCGCCTGCCCGATGGGGGCCTCGTGATCAGTGTCGCCGATGTGACCGCGCGGGAGGACAATGAGGGCTCGCTCGAGCGCATGAACCAGACGCTCGAAGCGCGGGTGGAGGAGCGTACGGCGGCCCTGACGCGGGTCAATGCCGAGCTGGAAAAGGCGCGCGCCAAGGCCGATGCCGCCAATCACGACAAGACGCGGTTCCTGGCGGCGGCGAGCCATGACCTGCTGCAGCCGCTCAATGCCGCCCGGCTTTATACCGCGACGCTGATGGAGCGCGCCAAATC
>JAQSXP010000351.1 GCA_029256605.1 Devosia sp.
CTCCTGGCCCAGCACGGTTTGCCCGATTTCGGCGCGCGCCGAGCGCAAGGCGGCGAGCAGCGCCTCGAGCCCGTCGCGGTCCACCGGCAGCGAATCGGTGCGCGTGGGGGAAAGCATGGTCATATCGGCTCCTGTGCTGGTGCCCGGCGGGGCCGGACGAGGCGGGTGAACAGATCGGTGTAGCGCAGCACGAGCTCCGCGATGAACAGGACGAGCGCCAGCCCTAGCCAGAGCGGCCCGGCCCGATCGAGCGACCAGCGCCCGGCGGGGGGTAGCTCCAGCGCCGCGCCGGCAGCGTAGTGACGCCCGCCCGTTGCCGCAACCAGCGCCGCTGCCCCGTCGGGGCGCCGCAGGGGGTGGAGGCGCGCGGGATAATCGAGATAAAGGGCCGTTTCCGCCTGCGCTTCCCCCGCTTCTGCCACCAGGCGATAGGGCCCGGCCTGCCGGGGCACGAAGCCGCCCGCAAACGCGCCATCCCCTAGCTCCCGCAGCGGCAGCGCGATGCTCTCGCCATCGGGCCCAATGGCCGCAAGGCTCGGGGCCACGTCCCCCGCCCCGCGCAGGCGCAGCTGCACCAGATCGCCGTGCCGGCTGGCCTCGAGTTGTAGCCCGGGCGGTTCGGTGGCGGGCAGGAAGCTGCGGAGCGCCTGGGTGAAGAGGCGCGGATAATCGGCGCTTTGTTGCCAGCGCCGCGTCCAGTCGCCCATCGCGTCGGTGGTCAGCGCCAGCACTTGCCCCGCCCCATAATGCCAGGACGCCAGCAGCGGCACCGGCTCGCCGGTGGCGTCCTCCACCACCGCATGGGTCTGGGCCTCGGGCTTGGGCGTCGCCAACACAAAACCCTCGACCGGCGGAAACACTTCCGCCATCCCCGCGAGGAACGGCGCCTCGCGATCGCGCCAGAGCGGCTGGGCCGGCCGCTCCTCGAAGGGATCGCCCGCCAGGAGCATGGCTTCCTGCGACAGGATCGAGGGGAGCGCGGCGAAATCGGTGGTGGCGTGAAACAGCCCACCCCCTTCGCGCGCCAGCATCTCGATCAGCTCGCGCTCCGACCCCGCCCCGATCGCCACCGAGGACACGGTGATATCGGCCTCGCGCAGCGCCTCCATCAGCGTGCCGTAATCGGCCGGCTGGCTTTCCCCGTCGGTCATCACAACGATATGGCGCGCCGAGGCGCTGACATCGCGCAGCTGCGCGAGCGCCGCCACGAGCCCGCGATAGAGCGCCGTCCCGCCCCCCAGGCTCACCTGGTTGACCGAGCGGGCGATGAAGCCCTTGTCGGCCACATCGGTCATCGGCACGGTCAGATGCGCGCTCGAGTCAAACGTCACCACCGCGACCCGGCTTTGCGGGCTCAGCAGATCGATGGCGGCCAGCGTTGCCTGCTTGGCGATATCGAGCCGGGTCACCGGCCCCACCGGCTGTTTCATGCTGCTGGAGCGGTCGAGCACGAACACCATGGCGACGCCCGGCTTGTCGCGCGGCACCCGCGCGGAAATGGGCGACAGGGCGTCGAGCGGGGTTTCCAGATAGCCGCCCGGCCCAAAACTATTGGGCCCGCCCAGGATCAGCAGCCCCCGCCCATGCGCGCCCACTGCCGCCTCGATCAGTTCCTGGCGGGCAATGGTCAACTCGATGGCCGGCAGGTCCATGAGCACGATGGCGGCGTAGTCGAGCCAGCCCTCGAGCGTATCAGGTGCCGCGGCAGGCGCCACCAGTTCGGCGGCAAAACCCTGGTCCGCGAGCATGGACGCAAAACTCGCGCCCTGCCCCTCTTCCCCTGCCAGCACCGCGATCCGCCCGGGCGGCAAGGCTTGCACCACCGCCCCTGCCCGGTTGTTGCGCGGCTCGGGATCGCCTTCGGCCAGAACCTCCATCTCATAGGCAGTCACCCCCGCAGCGGTTACTGAAACGGGCACGGCAACGCGGTTGCCCCCTGCGCCCAGGTCCATCACCTCGCGCCAGATTTCCTCGTGCGCATCGCTGACCACGATCTCGGCCCGGCTCGCGGCTGGCGCCTGCACGAGGCCCACGAGCTCGATCCGGTCGCCGGCAAAGACCTGCGCGGGCGCATGCAGGCTGACGGCCAGATCGCCGGCAGCGGGCGCCGGCGCTGCCACCGCATCCACCGGGACGCCGCGCGCCAGTAGGTCCGGCGCAGGCGCCGCGTCGCTTGGCACACCCAGCACGATCCGTCCCGGCCGGTCGGGCGGCAACAGGGCTGCGGCCAGCTGCAGGGCCGCCCCTTCGGGCCCGACAAACCCCGCGCCCGGCTCGTTCGACCCATGGTCGAGCCGCAACTCGTCAGCCAGCACCAGGGTTTGCGCTCCAGCCAAAGGCGCATCCTCGGGGCCGAAAATGGCGACCACCGCGCTATCGTTGCGATACAGCCAGGCGGGCAGATTGCCTGCGGCCAGCAGCGCCAGCGCAATCGTCAGCGCGCGCAAGCCCAGCCCCCAGCGGCTCGGCCGGCCCTCCCGAACGGCCAGCAACGCCTCGGCCAGCAGGAGCGCAACGCCCGCCCCCACTAACCAAGACCAGAGCGCCAATGGCCGCGCCGGCATCGGCGAGGCGGCGCCCCCTGTTGCCAGCGCGCTTTCGGCGCTCCCACCCGACTGCACCGCCACGAGGGCGCTGCGGCCGTTCCGCTTCAGCTCAACCAATCCCGCTCGTGCCGGCACAAAGGGATCGGTCAGCACCTCGGCCGCACCCGCGTCATCGCCGAGATGCCGCCTTGTGCCACCAAAGAGGCGCATATCCACCGGGCACACCACGCCCACCCGGCAATGCGGCTCCACTCGCTGCCCCGGCAAC
>JAQSXP010000352.1 GCA_029256605.1 Devosia sp.
CGCTACCTGATAGTCGGGATCGAGCTTGAGCACCCAGTAATCCCCGCTGGTGAACGGCAGCCAGCGGATGAACCCCGGCAGAAACGTCACCTTGAGCTTGGCCTTGCTGTCATCGACCGGTGTGGCTTCCCCCAGAGCCTGGCTCGGCTTGCCTTCCGCATCAAAGCAGCGATTGTCCACCCGCACCTTGCCCCCATCGGTCAGCGAATAGGTCGCGGTGATGTCAGTGGCGGTCTCGTCCTCCCATTTGAGCGGCAGGCGGCAGATTTCATACCAGCGGCCGAGATAGCGGTTAAGATCGAGCTTGGGGATCGTGGTTACATCACTCATGGGACACTCCTTGCCCGGTCCAACGCCACCCCGCCGGCAACGTTCCCCCTGCGACAAACCGGCCACTTTGCGGCCCTTAGCGCGCCAAACCGTTGCCGCAAAACCTCACCTCTCCCCCATCTGCCCCTAAAGAGCACACGATCGTTTGAGGGGCCTGCCCTTTGCGCTGCGTCAACAGTACTGACCTTTCTTTCCCTCCGGGTCAGCCCCGGCAAAACCACAAAGAACCAAGGATGGTCCAATGACGAGCCCCGTATTGAGCAGACGCAGCTTTCTGGCCGGAGGTGCAGCCCTTGCCGGGCTGGGCCTGGCAGGATGCACCAGTTCTGCCACGGGACTGGCGGGCAGCACGGCCCTCAATGCGCCGGGTATCGCGACGACACCCCCCGCTCAACAGCTTGCAACCAGCGTGCCCCCCGATGTGCAGGCCATGTATGGCGCCATCACCGATGATACCTATTTCATCCGCGCGTCGCGCATGGAGATGGTGCCCCCCATTTTCTGGCGCCAGGACGTGGACGATCCCACCGGCGAGCCGGCCGGCACGGTGATTGTCGATACCACCCAGCGCTTCCTTTATCATGTCGGCCAGAACGGCCGGGCCACCCGCTATGGCGTGGGCATTGGTGCCGCCGGTTTTGAATGGTCGGGCCGCGCCCATATCGCCTATAAGCGTGCCTGGCCGCGCTGGACACCGCCTGCGGAGATGATCGAGCGTCACCCCGAACTCGAGCAATACCGCCATGGCATGGAGCCAGGCCCCGACAATCCCCTTGGCCCGCGCGCGCTTTATATCCACCAGGGCAATCGCGATACGCTCTACCGCATCCACGGCAACCAGGACGAAACCACCATCGGCAAGGCGGTTTCGAGCGGCTGCGTGCGCATGCTGCCCCAGGACATCATTCACCTGCACGACCATGTCCGCAGCGGCGCGCCGCTCCTCGTAATCTGATCACCGCTAGGGGCCGCCCCGCGCAGCCGCTAGCTTGCGGTCTGGTCCGCCGACAGCGCCGCTTCCCAGCGGCGCTCCTCGAACTGCTCGATGATAGCGGGAACCCGGCTCGCGGGAATGGGCCGGGAGAACAGAAAGCCCTGCCCCAGATCGCAGCCGCGCCCATGCAGATACTCGGCCTGTTCGCGCCGCTCGATCCCTTCGGCCACCGTGCAGATGCCCATGCTGCGCGCCATTTCGAGCACCGCATTGATCACCGCGGTGTCACGGCGCTCGCCCGAGCCGATCAGTTCCACAAAGGAGCGGTCGATCTTGAGCACATCCACCTTGAACTGCTGCACATGGGTGAGGGAGGCATAGCCGGTGCCGAAGTCATCAAGGGCAATGGTGACGCCCGCCTGCTGCAGTTTTTCGAGCGTGCTGACATGCCCGCCCATTTGGCTGATCAGCACGGATTCGGTGACTTCGAGCTCGAGCACGCTTCCCTGCAGTCCCGCATTGTCGAGCCGCCACAGCACCCGTTCCGCCAGCCCCCGTTGGCGCAGATCCGCCGCTGACAGGTTGAGCGCCACCCGTCCCACCGCCAGCCCCTGCCCGTGCCAAGCCACGAGGTCGGCCAGCACCCGGTCGAGCATGCGGTCGGTGATCTCAACCGAGAGCTCGGCATCCTCAAAGGCGGCGGCAATGCTGGCAGGCGGCTGCAGCCCCGACTGGTCATGCCAGCGCAACAACGCCTCGAACCCGGCCACCTGCCCGGTGCGGAGGCACAGCTTGGGCTGGTAGAACGGCACGATGGCATCGGTATCGAGCGCCTGGCGCGCATTGGCCAGCGCCTTGGCCCGGGTCCGGGAAGCCTGCAGCAATTGCGGCTGGAAGCCTCGGATCGTGCCCGGCAGCTCCGCCTTGGCGGCATACAGCGCCAGGTCCGCCGCGCGCAGCAATTCGGCCGCGCTTTGCGCGTCGCGCGGAAACACCGCCCCCCCGGCGCAATAGCTGACTGCGATCTGCAGCCCATCGATAGCCACGGGCTGGTCAAGCGCGCCAAGCCGCTGCCGCGCCAGCTCCATGCGCAGATCCGCCGTCGTCAGTCCGGGCGAAATGATCGCGAACTCGTCGCCCCCCAGCCGCGCCACGGTCACCCCCTCGGGCACCCCCGCCACCAGCCGGCCCGCGATCTCCTTGAGCAGCCGGTCACCCGCGGCATGACCCATCGTGTCGTTGAGCGTCTTGAAATTGTTGAGATCGAACACCAGCAAGCCCACCATTTCGCCGGTGCTGCGCGCCCCCTCGAGCGCTACATCGAGTCGTTCGGCGTAAAGCGCGCGGTTGGGCAACCCCGTTAGCGGGTCATGGAACGCGGCCCATTGCAGCTCCGCCTCCGCCTGCTTGCGCTTGGTTATATCGAGAATCGAGCCGACAAACCGCACCGGCTTGCCCTCGGCATCGTTCACCAGCACCCGGCGCGAGGACACCCAGATATAAGAGCCGTCGGCGATGCGGAACCGG
>JAQSXP010000353.1 GCA_029256605.1 Devosia sp.
ATATAAAGTGGGTTAAGATAGAGCCGGGTGGCGGGCGAATAGGGGCTGGCCGCCTCTGGATCATCCAGGAACATCTGGTGCAGCGGGTTGAGCCCGATCACGGCGCAGCCGCGCGGCGCCGCTGCCTGGATCAGGGCCCGCAGATCGGAAAAGTCACCAATGCCCCAATTGTTGGCCGAGCGCATGAGGTAAAGCTGAACGGCAATGCCCCAATGCCCCTTTTCGGCATCGGGGGGCAGCCAGCACTGGCCGGGGCTGACGATCAGATGCGCTTCCGCCCCAAGCTCGGTCAGGCGCAGCCGGTGATAGCCCAAGGGCAGGTCGGGGATGCGCAAGGTCACCTTGCCCTCTTCAGAAGGCTCAAGGGCTTCCTCAATGCCGCCCACTTCCCCGCCGTCCTCCAGCGTGACTTGCCAGGCGAGTTGCTTAGCGCCGTCGGGGAGCTTGACTGAAATGGCGCAGACACCGTCCTGCGGCACAACGACGATGCTGGCGGGCACCGCGCGAGCGGCAGCTTGCCCATCGAACTCTTCGAGTGCGGCCTGCACTTCGGCTTCGTCACTGGCGGCAACGCCCATGCTGGCGAGCAGCAGCTGGATCGTCTCGCTCGGCACCGATACATGGCGCCCCAGCGCGTTTTCATACTTCACGCCGATGCCATAGCGTCCCGCCAGTTGTTCCAGCGCGGATCGCATTTCGTCATGGTCGTTGGACATCGGTTCTCCTCATCGGCAGGCGAATGGCGGGCACCATAAAGGGCTTCCGCATTATGTTCGTCACGGCAATCGGCTGGCGGCGCGTTTGTTCCTCGACCACTACCTGCGGTGGTTGTGGCCTCGACATCAAGCTGCTCTCAAGGGAGAACCGCAGCTGGGTCCAAACTTCTGACAACAAAGCGAAACTAAACCATAGATTGAAGCATTTGGTCCGCAATATTGCCGGAAGTGGGGACACCATGCTGCTCGACAACAAAAAGGCAAAGCCAAAGGCCCGAGCGGCGGTTGCGCAGCCGCTGCCCAGCGTTCCGGAGCTGGGGGGTGGAGATGAAGAGCTATTCCGCCTTGCCGCCAATCGCGTCGCCATTGAAGGGGTGATGCCCGAGATCGATGGCGGGCGCTTCCCGGCCAAAAGCGTTGTCGGCGAAACCGTGGTGATCGAGGCCGACATCTTCAGCGATGGCCATGACAGCATCGACGCCGCCTTGCTCTATCGGCCCAAGGGCACCGAAGCCTGGTCCGAGCAGCCCATGGTGTTCGTCGAGAACGACCGCTGGCGGACCACGATCGCCTTCCCCGAAAACCGCATGTATGAGTTCACCCTGGCGGGCTGGCGCGACCTTTATGGCAGCTGGCGCAAGGAGATCGCCAAGAAGCACGCCGCCGGCATCAATATCGGCCTTGAACTCGAGGAAGGGCGGCGCCTGCTCGAGGCGGCGCAGCAATCCGACCGCGCCAGTGACGCGGACAGGCGGGAACTGGCCGGCATTCTGGCCGCCTTTGCCGCCCTGCAAAACGATCCCGAGCGCCTCGGGCTCCTCAGCACCGATGCCGTGGCCGAGGTGATGCAGCGGGCCGCAAAACGCACCAATTTCAGCCAGTATGAGCGCGTGCTCGAGATCTTTGTTGATCGCAAGGTCGCCGCTTTCGGCGCCTGGTATGAGCTGTTTCCCCGGTCCCAATCGGGCAGCCCCGACCGACATGGCACTTTTGACGATGTGATCGCGCGGCTCCCCTATATCCGCGATCTCGGCTTTGACGTGCTGTATTTCCCGCCCATCCACCCCATTGGGCAGACCAATAAGAAGGGCAAGAACAACAGCCTTAGCGCCACGGACGAAGACCCCGGCAGCCCCTATGCTATTGGCTCGGCCGATGGCGGGCATGAGGCCATTGAGCCCAAGCTCGGCACATTCGAGGATTTTGACCGGCTGGTCGCCGCGGCCGCCGAGCACCAGCTTGAGATCGCGCTCGATTTGGCCATCCAGTGCTCGCCCGATCACCCCTGGATCAAGTCGCATCCCGAATGGTTCGACTGGCGGCCGGATGGCTCGATCAAATATGCCGAGAACCCGCCCAAGAAGTATGAGGACATCGTCAATGTCCACTTCTACCGCGAGGCGATCCCCAGCCTGTGGCATGAGCTGCGCGACATCGTGCTGCTCTGGGTGGAACATGGCGTCAGGATCTTCCGCGTCGACAATCCGCACACCAAGCCCTTCCCGTTCTGGGAATGGCTGATTGCCGAGGTGCGGGCCAAGGACCCGGGCGTGATCTTCCTCTCCGAAGCCTTTACCCGGCCCAAGGTGATGAAGCGGCTGGCCAAGGTGGGCTTTAGCCAGAGCTACTCGTATTTCACCTGGCGCAATGTGAAGTGGGAGCTTGAGCAATATCTGACCGAGCTGACCCAGGAGGAATCCCGCCATTATATGCGGCCCAATTTCTTCACCACCACCCACGACATCAATCCGCGCTATCTGCAGGGCAGTGGCCGGCCCGGCTTCCAGACCCGGTTGATCCTGGGGGCAACCCTGGGCGCCACCTATGGCGTTTATAACGGCTTTGAAATCTGCGAATCCGAGCCGGTGCCGGGCAAGGAGGAGTATCTCAACTCCGAGAAATACGAGATCCGCGCTTGGGATTTCGACAAGCCCGACAACATCAAATGGGACATTGCCTTCATCAATCGGCTGCGCCGCGAGCATAAGGCGCTCCAGGAGTTCACGAGCCTGGCTTTCTACAATGCCTGGAACGACAACATCCTGTGCTACGGCAAGCGCACGGCC
>JAQSXP010000354.1 GCA_029256605.1 Devosia sp.
GGGCCCACAGTGCCGCGGCCGCCCGTGACGCCGCCCCAAGTCGTGGTGCCTCCGCCACCCACGGCTATCGAGTAGAGAGTGGTATGGCTAAAGCACTGACGATACTGGGCTGGCTTGCGGTTTCCGCGGTGATCCTGCTGCTGATCACCATGCCGGTCAGCCTGCAGGTGCATCTGGTCATGGCGACCTTGCTGCTGCTGGCGATGACGGTGATCAAGCTGTTGCGGCTCGAGGGCAATTGGCGCCTGCTGCTGCTGACTTTCGGCACCATTATCGTGCTGCGCTATGCCTATTGGCGAACCACCAGCACCCTGCCGCCGCTCGACCAGTGGGCGGACTTTACCTTCGGCTTTATCCTCTATCTGGCCGAGATGTACTGCATCGTCATGCTGTTTCTCAGCCTGTTCGTGGTGATCAACCCGATCCCGCCGCGGCCTTCGATCCGGCTCGGCAAGGACGACCCGGTCCCATATGTCGATGTGTTCATCCCGACCTATAACGAGGACTACGAACTGCTCGCCGGCACGCTGGCGGCGGCCAAGGCGATGGACTACCCCGAGGAGCGCTTCACGGTGTGGTTGCTCGATGATGGCGGCACCGATCAGAAGCGCAACAGCGCCGATCCGGAAAGCTCGGCCGTGGCCCAGGAGCGCTACGACCAGTTGCGCCAGCTGTGCGACGAGCTGGGCTGCCGCTACCTGACGCGCTCCCTCAACGAGCACGCCAAGGCGGGCAATCTCAACAATGGTCTTGCCCATTCGACAGGCGAATATGTGGCCGTGTTCGACGCCGACCATGCGCCGGCGCGTGATTTCCTGCAGGAAACCGTGCCCTATATGGGCCGCGACCCCAAGCTGTTCCTGGTGCAGACGCCGCACTTCTTTCTCAACCCCGATCCGCTGGAGCGCAATCTGCGCACCTTCGAGGTGATGCCCTCGGAGAACGAGATGTTTTACGGCGTCATCCAGCGCGGGCTCGACCGTTGGAATGCCGCCTTTTTCTGTGGTTCGGCAGCGTTGCTGCGACGCGAAGCGCTTGAGGTAACCGGTGGTTTTGCCGGTCGCTCCATCACCGAAGACTGTGAGACCGCGATCGAGCTCCATAGCCGGGGCTGGAACTCGATCTACGTCGATAAGCCCCTGGTTGCTGGGCTGCAGCCGGCGACTTTCGCCAGCTTTATCGGCCAGCGGACGCGTTGGGCGCAGGGCATGATGCAGATCATGCTGTTCAGCTTCCCGCTGTTCAAGCGCGGCCTCAAGCTGGTACAGCGGCTCGCCTATATGAGCTCGACCATGTTCTGGCTTTTCCCATTGCCGCGCATGATCTTTTTGTTTGCGCCGTTCTGCTACCTGTTCTTTGACCTGCAGATCTTCACCTCCTCGGGCGGCGAGTTCGCGGCCTATACGCTGACCTATGTGGTCGTGAACCTCGTGATGCAAAATTCCCTGTTCGGGCGCTGGCGCTGGCCGTGGATTTCAGAGCTCTACGAGTACATTCAATCCGTGCACCTGCTCGGTGCCCTGTTTTCGGTGCTGCGCAATCCGACCAAGCCGACCTTCAAGGTGACGGCCAAGGACGAAAATGTGGATGTCTCACGGCTGAGCGAGCTATCGCGACCCTTCTATCTCATCTTCCTGCTGTTGATCGTGGCCGTGGCAATGACCGTCTATAAAGTTGGCGCGGAGCCCTATCAGGCCGAGGTCACAATGGTCGTGGGCGGCTGGAACATCTTCAACCTGATCCTAGCCGGTTGTGCCCTGGGCGTGGTGTCCGAACGGCGCGAAGTCCGGGCCAGCCGCCGCGTCAATGTCGAGCGGCGCTGCGAAATCCAGGGCGCCGACGGCAACTGGACCAAGGGGCTGATCGCCAATGTGTCGAGCGGCGGGGTGGGCATTCGCGTCGGCTCTGGCTCGGCCGGACTGGTGCGCTCGGCGCCGGCGCGTGTACGGTTCCAACCCCTGTCCAATACCCATGGGCACAACGAACTCTCGGTGTTCATTCAGTCAACGACGGCCGAGGGCAAGGGGAGCTTTCTGGGTTGCCGCTTCATGCCCAGCCGCGGGCAGGACTACCGGTTGATTGCCGACCTACTCTACGCCAATTCAGGCAATTGGCAGCAGCGGCAGCGCTCACGCCAGATTAATATCGGCATTATTCGGGGCACTATCCGCTTTATCGGCATCGCCATCTATCAGACCGGGCGGGGACTTGGATATCTCCTGCGCTTCGGATCGCCAAAGGCGGTCGGCAATGAGTAAATCGCTTCTTGCCGTCTTGCTGCTCGCCACGGCGGCGCTGCCGGCGCTGGGCCAGCCTGTGCCCTTCGACATGTCGCCGGAAAGCAGGCTAGTGGTCCCGGCGCCGCAACCACCAGTGCGGCAGCCGAACGCAGCGCCACCAGTTGCGGTGCCAATTCCCCAGGCCAAATTCGAGCGCTTCTTGCTCCCGGAAGCCAGTCTGCGGCTCGAGGGCGAAGAGAACCGGCACGCGGTAGTCGTCTATCTGACAGGGGAACAAGCGGCGGCGCCAGCGCGGCTGGAATTGTCCTACCTTAACGCCCTCGTGGTAGCGCCGGAGGTGTCCACGCTCGGCATTCGCATCAACGGCACTCAGGTTGCCGGGCAGCCAATTGGCGCCTCCGCTTCCGCTTCCGCCATCGGTATCGATGTGCCACCCGGCCTGCTACGACCGGGCGCCAATCTGGTCGAATTTCGCGCAACGCAGCGGCACCGGACGGATTGCTCGGTGGCCTCGACCTATGAGCTCTGGAC
>JAQSXP010000355.1 GCA_029256605.1 Devosia sp.
GAGTAACATGCAGGAAGTAGCGGCCCGCGGCGGCAAGATCATTCTGATCACCGATGCGGAGGGCGCCAAAACTGTCGGTCACGGCGTGGCCGACATTATCGAGATTCCGCATGTCGACAGCTTCGTCGCGCCGATCCTCGCCTGCATTCCCGTGCAACTGCTGGCCTATCACACCGCCGTGTTCATGGGCACCGATGTCGACCAGCCCCGCAATCTCGCCAAGTCGGTGACGGTGGAATAAGGCTAGCCGGCGCGGATCAGCTGAATCGCCTGATCCTTGCGGAACAGGTAGAGCAGGGTGCGCAGTGCCTCGCCGCGCTCCCCGACAAGTCCAGGATTGGCTGCCAGCGCCGCCTTGGCATCCTCATGGGCAAAATCCAGCAGGTGGCGGTGCACATCGGGCACCGCCAGGCGATAACCCGGCATGCCTGATTGCCGCGTGCCAAGCACATCGCCTTGCCCCCGCAATTCCAGGTCGCGCTCGGCGATCTCGAACCCGTCTTCGGTGCCCTTGATCGTATCGAGCCGCGCCCGCGCCGTGTCGCTCAGCGGCTCCTTGTAGAGCAAGAGGCACGCCGACCGCTGCGAGCCGCGCCCCACCCGCCCGCGCAGCTGGTGCAATTGTGCCAAGCCGAACCGCTCGGCATGCTCGATGATCATGATGCTGGCATTGGGCACGTCGACGCCCACCTCGATCACCGTCGTTGCGATCAAAAGCTTCAGCTCATTGGCGGCAAAGCGGCTCATCACCTCGTCTTTTGCGGCCGCGCTCATGCGGCCATGCACCAGCGCCACCTGATCGCCAAAGACCTTGCGCAGCTCGGCAAACCGGTCTTCGGCCGCCACGACCTCAAGGTGTTCGCTTTCCTCCACGAGCGGGCAAACCCAGAAGGCCTGTGCCCCTTCGGCCAGTCGCGCCTGGAGCCTTGCCACCACCCGCCCATAATCCTTGATCGAGAGCACAGCGGTGTCGATCGGCTGCCGCCCCTTGGGCTTTTGCCGCAGCACGCTCACCGCCATGTCGCCGAAATGGGTGAGCACCAGCGTGCGCGGAATCGGCGTCGCCGTCATCACCAGCAGATCGGTATGCCGACCCTTGTCGGACAGGGCGAGCCGCTGGTGCACGCCAAAGCGATGCTGCTCGTCCACTACGGTCAGTCCAAGATCGTGGAACACCACCCCCGACTGGAACAGGGCATGCGTGCCCACGACGATCGTGGTCTCGCCGCCGGCGATCCGGGCCAAAATTGCCCGCCGCTCTCCTGCCGGCATCTTGCCCGTCAGCAACTCGCACCCCAGCCCCGCCGCTTCGCAGAGCGGCTTGAGGGTGCGGAAATGCTGGTTCGCCAGGAGCTCGGTGGGTGCCATCATCGCCGATTGCGCGCCGCTTTCCGCCACCGCCGCAATCGCCATCAGCGCCACCACCGTCTTGCCCGCGCCCACATCACCCTGGAGCAGCCGCGACATGCGCTCGGGCTTGGCGAGGTCCGCGCGAATATCCTCTACTGCCAGTTGCTGGCCTTCGGTCAGCGAAAAGGGCAGGGCGGCGGTGACCTTCTCGGTGATCTCGCCGGTGAACTGGCGTGCCACCCCGTGCGCGGCGACCATGCTCGAGCGGATCAGTTGCAGCGTCAGCTGGCCCGCGAGATACTCGTCATAAGCCAGCCGCATGCGGGCAGGGGACCACAACTCCGCTTCAGTCGGATTGGCGGGCAGATGCACCGCGCGCATTGCCTCGCCAAAGCTGGGCCAGCGCCGCTCGGCTATCGTGGCATCATCGATCCACTCGGGCAGCGCCGGCACCGTTTCCACCACTTGCCGCACCAGCTTGGCCAGCGCCTTAGAGCTCAGCCCATTGGTGAGGGGGTACACCGGTTCGACCAGCGGCAGCGTGTCGAACTTGTCGGCTTCCACGATGTAGTCGGGATGGGTGATCTGCTTTTCGCCGTTGAAAAACCCGATCTGCCCGGAAACGAAGCGCTCCTCACCCACGGGCAGCGCCTTTTCCACCCAGCCGCCTTGGGCGCGAAAGAATACCAGTTGCACATCCCCGGTCTGGTCATGGGCAAATACCCGGTGCGGCACATGCGGCTTGCCTCGCGGCGGGGGCTGGTGCCGGTCGATGTGAAGGCGCAGGGTGACGATCTGGTTGAGATAAGCCTCGGCAATGCCTACCTGTCGGGAGCGGTCCACGACGCCTGATGGCATATGCATCAGAATATCGAGCGCAATCGCTTCCTGCCCGTCCGGTGCCCCGAAAAAGCGCGACAACAAAGCCGCCAGCTTGTCGCCGACGCCCTTGATCGCGTGGAGCGAGCGAAACAGTGGATCAAGCGAACTTGGACGGGACAACGGCGAATTCCTGAAACAGCGCGAGGGACGAGTCCTGCTGACAAGCCACCCTATTGACGATAAGAAGCCCGCTCAATCAACCGCAACCAGGATCATGGCGCTCAAATGACTGCCGGTGAGGACATTTCCATGCGCCGCAAGAAGATCCGCTACCGCGCCTGGCATCGCGGCACCCGCGAGATGGATCTTGTACTCGGCCCCTTTGCCGATCGGCATGTCGCTACGCTGAGCGCCGAGGATCTCGACCGCTTCGAAGCGCTCCTTGATGAGGAAGATCCCCCTCTGCTCAAGTGGGTGCTCGACCAGGAAGCCCCGCCGACAGGTGTGGACCTCGACTTTTTAGGCCGGGTTATCGCCGATCACAGGAGCCGCATGGCCAAATGAACGAACAAAAACCCGTGGTTCGTCCCAGCCGTAT
>JAQSXP010000356.1 GCA_029256605.1 Devosia sp.
CTTGCAGGTGCGCCCCGTCAACAATGACGAGATCAAAAGCCCGCTGCGTCCGGTGGATTTCGAGCCACCCAAGCGGGAATACCGGGAAATCTCACCCGGCCATATCGTGCAGATCTGGGGCGATGACTGGAAGGTATAGCGCCTTCTTCGTCCCCCGGCACCGAACAACAAGGATGTTTTCATGAGTTTTCAGGCCCTCGTCACCGACCGCAGCGCTGATGGGAAGGTTTCCTCGGCGCTCCAGACGCTCACCGACGATCGCTTGCCCCAAGGCAATGTCACTGTGGATGTCGATTGGGCCGGGCTCAACTACAAGGACGGGCTGTGCCTGACTGGGGCAGGGGGGCTGGTGCGCAACTATCCCCATGTGGCGGGTATCGATTTTGCCGGTACCGTGCGTGACAGCGAAGACAGCCGCTACAAGGCGGGCGACCCCGTGGTGCTGACCGGCTGGCGCGTGGGCGAAGCCCATTGGGGAGGCTATGCCCAGCGCGCCCGCGTCAATGCCGATTGGCTAGTGCCGCTACCCAAAGGACTGACGACGCGCGACGCCATGATCGTGGGCACGGCCGGGCTCACCGCCATGCTCGCCATCAACCGGCTGGAAGCGGCGGGGCTAAAGCCGGACGCCGGCGAAGTTCTGGTCACCGGCGCGGCCGGCGGCGTGGGGACCGTGGCGCTGTCGCTGCTGGGTAAGTTGGGCTACACCGCCGTGGCGCTGTCGGGCCGGCCCGAGCATGGCGACAGCCTCAAGGCGCTGGGCGCCGCCAGCATCCTGGCGCGCGACGAATTCCTCGCCCAGCCCGACAAACCGCTGGAATCGGCGCGTTGGGCAGCGGCCATCGACAATGTCGGCGGCCCCATTCTCGGCAAGCTGCTCAAGCAGGTCAAATATGGTGGCGCGGTTGCCGCGATTGGCAATGCGGCCGGCATCGAGCTCAACACCAATGTGCTGCCCTTCATCCTGCGTGCCGTGTCGCTGCTGGGCATCGACAGCGTCATGCAGCCCTATGAGGCGCGCATCGCGGCCTGGTCCCGCATCGCCGAGACCCTTGATCTGACCGCCTATGGCGCCATGGTCGAGGAGATCGGGCTCGACGGGCTGCCCGACGCGGCCGGGCGGATCCTTGCCGGCCAGGTCAAGGGCCGCGTTCTGGTGCGGACCCGCTGATCGATGACCCTGGTTATCGCCCACCAATACGGCGAGCGGCTGGCCGCTTCGGTGGCCGCCGAACTGCCCCAAGGCGTGCGCTTTGACGCCCTCGAGCCGACGCCGCACACCGCCTGGCAGGTGCCGCCTGAGGCTGACGTGCTGCTGGTCAGCCAGGACAGCGCCGCGGTGGGCCTCCATCCCGACATGCCTGAGCCCGCCGGCTGGCCGTTCAATTTGCGCTGGGTGCATCTGCGCTCCACCGGCATCGATAAATACCCGGCCTGGGTGTTTGCCGTGCCAAAGGTGACGGTGAGCCGGGGCACTTCGGCTGTGCCAATCTCGGAATATGTGCTGGCGTCCATGCTGAGCGTCGCCAAGCGCATTCCCGAGATCTGGACCGATGCGCGCAGCGTTTGGCGCCATCACAAATTGGGTGAGTTGCATGGCAGCACGCTCGGGATCATCGGCTTTGGCGAGATCGGCCGGGCCGTTGCCGAGCGGGCGCTGCCTTTTGGCATGACGGTGCTGGCGACCCGCCGCTCGCCCGGCCCCAGCGGCATGGAAGGCGTCGAGATCGTCTCGCTCTCAGATCTCCTTGGCCGCTCCGACCATATCGCCCTTTGCGCGCCGCTCACGCCGCAAACCCGCGGCATGCTCGATGCAGACGCCTTTGCCGCGCTAAAGCCCGGCGCCCATCTCATCAATATCGGCCGCGGTGCGGTGATTGATACTGAGGCCTTGCGCGCCGCGCTCGATGGGCCACTGGCCTGCGCCACGCTCGATGTCACCGATCCAGAGCCGCCACCGGAAGGTCACTGGCTCTACACCCATCCTCGCGTGCGCCTGTCCCCGCATATCTCGGGCAGCTCGCCGCAAAGCAATCGCCGCACCACGGCGTTCTTCATCGCCAATCTCGAACGGTTCATGCGCGGGCAGGAGCTCGAAGGTCTGGTCGACCCGTCCGAGCGCTACTGAGCGCCGGCCCGCTTACTCCCTTTCTCCCTCCACAAGGATGCACCATGCCCCAATGGCTCAAGCGCGGAAAAAATGTCGAGGAGCGCGCCGCCGCCGACCGGCAGGTGCGCAGCACGGTCGAAACCATCCTGGCCGATATTGAACAGCGCGGCGATGCTGCCGTGCGGGAACTGTCGGCGCGCTTCGACAAATGGGATCGGCCCGATTTCCGCCTGACTCCGGCCGAGATCGACGCCTGCCTCGCCCAGCTGACGCCACAGGACCTGCACGACATCGAATTCGCGCAAGCCCAGGTGCGCAACTTCGCCCAAAAGCAGCGCGCTACCCTGCAGGACCTCGAGGTGGAAACCCTGCCCGGGGTAACGCTGGGGCACCGGCATGTGCCCATCAATGCGGTGGGCTGCTACGTGCCGGGCGGCAAATATCCGCTGCTCGCTTCCGCGCATATGTCGGTCATAACTGCCAAGGTCGCCGGCTGCGCGCGCGTCATCACCTGTGCGCCGCCCTTCAACGGCAAGCCCGCCCCGGCGATCGTTGCCGCCCAGCACATGGCCGGTGCCGACGAAATCTATGTCCTGGGCGGTATTCAGGCGATCGGCGCCATGGCCATCGGCACGCAAAGCATCGATCCGGTC
>JAQSXP010000357.1 GCA_029256605.1 Devosia sp.
CGAGAAGCCGATGCCCGAGCCCTCGCCGCGTGCCGAGATGATCTTTTCCAGACCCGCAAAGGCGCCGCCGCAGATGAACAGGATATTGGTCGTGTCCACTTGCAGGAACTCCTGCTGCGGATGCTTGCGGCCACCCTGGGGCGGAACCGAAGCCACGGTGCCTTCCATGATCTTGAGCAGAGCCTGCTGCACCCCTTCGCCCGACACGTCACGAGTGATCGAAGGGTTGTCGGACTTGCGGCTGATCTTGTCGACTTCGTCGATATAGACGATGCCGCGCTGCGCCTTTTCGACATTGTAGTCGGCGGCCTGGAGCAGCTTGAGGATAATGTTCTCCACGTCCTCGCCCACATAGCCGGCTTCCGTAAGCGTGGTGGCGTCGGCCATGGTGAAAGGCACATCGAGGATGCGCGCGAGCGTCTGGGCAAGCAGCGTCTTGCCCGAACCGGTCGGACCAATCAGCAGGATGTTGCTCTTGGACAGCTCGACATCCTGGTTTTTGCTCGCGTGATGCAGACGCTTATAGTGGTTGTGGACAGCCACGGAGAGCACGCGCTTGGCGCGGAACTGGCCGATGACATAGTCGTCGAGCACCTTGCAGATATCGGCAGGGGTCGGCACGCCATCGGAGGACTTGACCATGGAGGTCTTGTTCTCTTCGCGGATGATGTCCATGCACAGCTCGACGCATTCATCGCAGATGAATACGGTCGGACCGGCAATCAGCTTGCGAACCTCGTGCTGGGATTTCCCGCAGAACGAGCAATAAAGCGTGTTCTTTGAGGATTCGCCGTTCGTTGTCTCTTTGGACATCCAGTCACTCCCGGGGGCGAAACACCCCCAAAATAAGCGTTATCGGTGACGGTAACGCTCGAGCCTAAAGAAAGTCTAAGCCGAACCGACCTTAAAGGCCGATCCGGCTGGGTGCAATTGAACGCAAGTCACACTTGCGGGCGCATGCGCTTTGGTGTGGACAGCGGGGATCACACCGCGTCCGGAACAACGCGCTTTTCCAGCACGCTGTCGATAAGGCCGAAGGTCTTGGCTTCTTCGGGAGACAGGAAGCGATCGCGCTCGAGGGCGTTCTCAATCTCCTCATAGGTGCGGCCAGTGTGCTTCTCATAGATCTGGTTGAGGCGGCGCTTGAGACCTTCAACTTCCTTGGCGTGGATCAGGATGTCCGTCACCTGGCCCTGGAAGCCGCCGGAGGGCTGGTGCACCATAACCCGCGAATTGGGCAGCGAGGTGCGCATGCCAGCCTCACCGGCCGCGAGCAGGAGCGACCCCATCGAAGCGGCCTGCCCCATCACCATGGTGGCGACGGCCGGGCGGATAAACTGCATCGTGTCGTAGATGGACAGGCCAGCCGTCACCACGCCACCGGGCGAATTGATATAGAGCGCGATTTCCTTTTTCGGGTTTTCCGATTCAAGGAACAGCAGCTGCGCGACGATCAGGCTCGCCATGTTGTCTTCGACCACGCCGGTCACGAAGATGATGCGCTCGCGCAGCAAGCGCGAATAGATGTCGAAAGCGCGCTCGCCGCGGTTGGATTGCTCCACCACCATGGGAACAAGCGTGTTCATATAAAGATCGTGTGGATCTCGCATTAAGATGCCCCTTTGCCGTTCCGGCTCGCGTGGAAAACCGGTCGGCCCTCTTGGTTGAAACACGATCCGCGTCCAGAGACCGGACATCCAGGGTCCGCGAACCGTGCCATTGAAACTCGAATCAGCGCAAGAGCCGATTGCAGACGATGCCGCATGAACGCGCGGTAAGGCCAGAGATAGGCGGCATTGGGGCGCGGTTCAATAGTTGAGCCGCGCACAACGCATCCAAGGTAAATTGCAGGGCCGTTAGGAGGCGAATTCCACCGTCACGCCCCGCTTGCGGAAATAGGCCTGCATGGTTTTGCGCCCCTGCCGGTTGTTCTGCGCCAGCTTGGCCGGCTCGAAGGTTGCCTGCTTGAGCCCCTCGCGCTCCAGAGCGCCTTTTAGCGCGGCAATGTGAAGATCAATATCCTCGTTGTTGGCGCGCAGCGAGGCATAAACATTGTCCATGGCTTGGCTGAGGGTCAAATCGCTCATCTTGGCCTTCCTTTAGTGTTGGCGCATGGGTTAGCGAATTTTCCCGCCCGCGCAAGGGCCAAGCTCAGCCAGCCGGTGCGCTCAGTGCGCGCAGCACCCCCGGAAGCAGGCCCGGCAGGTCCTCGCTCACCATGCCCGGCCCCCCGAACTGGTTGGCCGCTTCGGCATGCAGCCAAACGGCCGCCGCCGCCGCTTCCCAGCCGGGCATGCCCTGCCCCAGCAATCCCGCGATCATGCCCGCCAGCACATCGCCCGACCCGGCCGTGCCCAGCCAGTTCGGCGCATTGGCGTTGACCACGGCTCGCCCGTCGGGTGCTGCCACTACCGTGTCGCTACCCTTGAGCACGACCACGGCACCCGAGCGCGCCGCCGCCGCCCGTGCCCGCTCGAGCTTGCCGCCCGGCAGTTCGCCGAAGAGGCGCGTGAATTCACCCTCATGCGGCGTCACCACGACCGGGCGCGCGCCGTTGGCGCGCACCGCGCCAAACAGCCGCTCAGGATCGCCGGCAAAGCTCGTGAGCGCATCGGCATCGAACACCGCGGCCGCACCCGAGGCGAGCACCGTCAGTGCGTTGTCCGCCGTTCTTTCGCCAACTCCTGCCGCCGGCCCCAGCACGACGGCATTGATCCGCTTGTCGCCCAGCAACTCGGCCAAGGCAGCG
>JAQSXP010000358.1 GCA_029256605.1 Devosia sp.
ATCGCGAACAGCGTCAGCACCGTGGCGATGATGCGGCTCAGCACGAACTGGAGCATGGCACTCATCTCTTGATTTCGTTTGGGGCTCCCCTCGCGGCATGGGAGCACCGCGGGGGGATGAAGCGGGTCGGAGGAAGCCCGCTTATTCGAAATACCAGGTGGGGGGATCCATCGGCGCCGGTGTCGGGAACAGCCAGGCGTTGAACATGCTTTCTGGCGCGTTGCGCAGATTGTTCTTGATGATGGAATAGCCGTCCGGCATCAGGCTGACCCCGATCACCGGGAACTGCTCCTGCGTGATGGCGAGGATCTGGCGCATCAGCTCATTGCGCTGCTCGGCATCGGGCGTGGCGCGCAGCTCGGTGTAGAGTTTCATCTGCTGCTTGGCCCAGTCGGCCGGCTCTTCGGCGATCTCGGTCTCGGTACCATTGTACCAGGCCTGCCATTTATAGGCCCAAACCGACTCGGCGCTGAACGGGAAGTAGTAGCGCGGCTCCTGGATTACTTCGAGCCCGCCATCGCCGGCCCAGATCTGCGCGTCATACTCGTTGCCCGGTCGCTTTTCGTAGAACAGCGTCCGGTCGATATTGTTGATGTCGAGCTTGATGCCGGCGGCCCCAAGCTGCAGCTGCAGGATTTCGAGCATGTCGGTCCATTCGGGCCGGAGCGCCGAAATCACGTCCATTTTGATGGCCACAGGCTGGCCATTGCTCATCAGCCGGATGCCGTCGCCATTGGTCTGGGTCAGGCCCGCCGCATCGAGATGCTGGGCGGCAAGGTCCGGATCGAACTCAGTATACTGCTTGGCCAGCTGCTCGTTATAAAGCGGCGATTGTGGGCGCGGCGCCACCTGATAGGGCTCGCCTTGGCCGGTAAAGACCACATCGATGATTTCCTGCCGGTCGATCGCATGCGACAGCCCGATGCGGAAATCCTTGTTCTGGAACAGCGCCCGCTTGACCGGATCGCTGTGATTGAGATTGAGCTGGATCACCATCGTGTTGGAGGTGGAAGGAATAACCTCTCCAAGATGGTAGTCGCCCTGCTCCTGCCCATCAAAGAACAGCGGCTTGTTGATATTGGTGGTGATATGGCGTTCCTGGAAATCGATCTCGCCATTGAGCGCCAACAGCGTCAGCTCTTCGGTGCTTTCGCTCACCCGCATTTCGAGCGTGTCGATATAGGGCAGCTGGTTACCCTCGGTATCGACTTTCCAGTAGTAAGGATTGCGCTGCCAGGTGACGCGCGCATTGTTGGCCGTGTAGGGGGTTTCGATGGTCCAGGCATAAAGCGTGGGCAGGTCGGGATTGGCGAAGCGGATGGTTTCCCAGCCCCAGGCGCACCGATCTTCCATCCGCAGCGCCCAGCTGGTAAAGCCCGCCGCTTCGGCTTCAGCTCCGGCATTCTCGTTGTATTTGGGGTAGAATTGGCTGCAATACGCCTTTTGCAGCGAGGTGATATGCAGCCCGTCCGTGCCGGCCATCTGGTCCAGCAGCATGCCGTTGGGCTTTTCAAAGATGAGCTTGAAGGTGACGGGATCGATGACCTCGATGCTCATCTTGTTGTTGGGATTGTCGATCCAGCTCGAGGCGGGATATTCCGGATCCTGGTAGAGCTCCACCGCAAAGGCGATGTCCTCGCTGGTAAAGGGCGTTCCGTCCGACCACTTGACCCCTTCACGCAGGGTGAACGTGTATTCCTTGCCGTCCTCACTGGCTTCCCAGGCGACGGCAATATTGGGCTTCACCTCCTGCCAGTTACGGTCGAACCGCACGAGGCCCTCATAAGCGACCGTCTTGACGATCATGCCATTGTCGCCGCCCCCGCGCATGCCCATGCGCCAGGTGCCGCCATAGGTGCCGATGCTGTCGGCTTCCACCACTTGCGGCTCGGCTGGCAGGCGCTCGGCCACCGGCGGCAGTTCGCCGCTTTCCACCCTTGCATCAAACACCGGGGCCTGCTGCTGCGCCCAGGTCGGGCCCACCGCAACCAGCAGGGCGGCCATGGCCACGCTGCCGGTCAAGCCAAGAAGTCGGTCTTTCCTCATCCCAATCCTCCCTCAGCCAGGGTTCAAGGCCCTGGCAATCACGTCTGGCTGGCGGCCAATCCTCCCGGCCCCGGCCCCGATGGTTCTGCTCGGCGAGCAGCACTCGCGTTCATGCGAACGGCGAGATGGCGAGCGCGACGCGTCCCTCCCGGTCTTGCTGCCGGGGCGTGAACACGACGCGGATAAGATCGACCGCGGGCTGGTATTGCTTTTCCAACTGCGCGTGCCGGTCGAACGCGACCTCGAGCGCATCGGCGTCATAGGCAACCCGAACGCCGGCTCCTTGGCGCCCGATCAGGATGGCACCCGGCTCGGCCGCAACCGCCATGGGCGTCACCAGCACGGATGCAAAATCACCTGTTCCCTGGGCGAAACCGAAACTGTCTTCCAGCAGCACCCGCCCACCGGGCGTGGTGCGATCAAAGGCCAGCTTGCGCCGCAGCGATTGCAATCCGGCCTTTGCGGGATAGGCGCCCGCCATCTCCAGCTCCAGCCGATCCTCTTGGTCCGTATGACTATGATGGAGCACGCTAGCCGAATGCTCTCGCCCTTCGGCCTGTTCGAGCCCGTCCACCACTGGCACGCTGTGTCCGCGCGAGGACGCCATCAGGTTCTCGTAGCGCTCAGGGCCGAAATAGGCCTTGGAATAGCGACCCCGCCCCGGATCGGTCAGCGCCACCT
>JAQSXP010000359.1 GCA_029256605.1 Devosia sp.
GTTCCGCGCTCGCATACCGGCACCTTCCTCAAGGAGGTGATGGAGCGGCGGCCGACGACGGCGCGGCGGGCAGCGGAGTAGCCAGCCATGCCGCAAACGCATGTCGCGCCTGTCGGAACCCTAGTGGCGGCGCGGCAGGAAGCGCGGCATGATCGGGGTTGTCGCGATTTGGAACAGGAGCACGGGCTATGTTCGTACGTGCCGTCTGGTGCATCAAGCGCCCTGCCGAGATCAAGCAGGACCGCCGCGAAATCAACCTTCCCTGCCGGAGAGAGCCTGATCCGCTGGGGCTTTGCGGGCCGGAGTTCAACAAAATGACGCGTGGGCTGTTCGATCGCTGAACACGCCAAGCGCGGGGAAAAGCAGTGGCCGTGGGATCTCCATCCCGCGGCCTTATTTCTGGCGGGAGCTTTAACCGGAAATGAACGACGGTGGTTAAAGCCGCGCTTGGCGTGCATGGCTCGTTTGACCAATCACCCACTGCAAGTGTTGCGCGGGATGGCCTAGATATCTCTGTGTAGACGCAAGGAGAAATTTGATGGACATCCGCAAGACTTTCAAGAAGTGGGCCGCTTACCAGCAGACCGTCCGTGAGCTGACCGCTCTCGACAATCGTCAGCTGAACGATCTGGGTATTTCGCGTACCGATATCACCCGTGTTGCTCGCGATCATGCCAGCACGCTTTAAGCATTACTGCCCAAGCATCAGGTTTGACATAGACCGAACACCCGCTTCTCTGTGAGATGCGGGTGTTTTGCTATCCAGGCGGGCCTGCTCGTTTGACGATCAGCTGCAAAGATTCGCCCAGCAATGGTGCAAAGCAGGATTGCCGTTCATGGCGATGAACGCCTTCTGAACAAGTGCTCAAGCGCAATTGAGCGCCTGGCAGCCTGGCCGCAAGACGCGGCAGTTGCACTGAGGCAGCCGCCTTGTTATGGGCGCGCATGTCCTCATCAGAACCTATCCATATCATTGGCGGCGGTCTGGCCGGCTCCGAAGCTGCCTGGCAGGCGGCACAGGCCGGCGCGCGCGTCATCGTTCACGAAATGCGCCCAGTGCGCGCCACCGATGCCCACCAGACCGAGAGCCTAGCGGAGCTGGTGTGCTCCAACAGCTTCCGCTCGGACGATCACGAGCAGAACGCCGTCGGGCTGCTGCATGAAGAAATGCGCCGCTGCGGCTCGCTGATCATGCAGGCGGCCGACCAGCACAAGCTGCCGGCGGGCGGCGCGCTGGCGGTGGATCGGCACGGCTTTTCGGCCGAGGTGACCAAGGCGATCGAGAGCCACCCCAATATCAGCATCGAGCGCGAGGAAGTCGCCGGCTTGCCGCCAGCGGACTGGCGCAATGTGATCGTGGCGACCGGGCCCCTCACCTCCCCGGCACTGGCGGAAGCCGTGCTGGAGTTGACAGGTGAGGATGCGCTGGCGTTTTTCGACGCCATTGCGCCCATCGTACACTACGACAGCATCAACCAGGACATTGTCTGGGCGCAGTCACGCTATGACAAGGCGGGCCCGGGCGGCACCGGGGCGGATTACCTCAACTGCCCGATGGACCAGGAGCAATATAACCGGTTCGTCGATGCGCTGATCGAAGCGCCGCTGCATGAGTTCAAGGACTGGGAGAAGGTGCCCTATTTCGATGGCTGCTTGCCGATCGAAGTGATGGCCGAGCGCGGCCGCGAAACGCTGCGCCACGGACCGATGAAACCGGTCGGCCTGACCAATCCGCGCAACCCCACGGTCAAGCCCTATGCCATCGTGCAACTGCGGCAGGACAATGCTCTGGGGACGCTCTGGAACATGGTCGGGTTCCAGACCAAGATGCGCTATGGCATCCAGGCCGAGATCTTCCGCATGATTCCGGGGCTCGAGAACGCGCAGTTCGCGCGGCTCGGCGGCCTGCACCGCAACACTTTCCTGAATTCCCCCAAGGTGCTGGGCGCCGATCTCAAACTCAAGGCTGATCCGCGACTGCGCTTTGCCGGCCAGGTGACGGGCGTCGAGGGCTATGTGGAAAGCGCCGCGATCGGGCTGCTGGCCGGCCGCATGGCGGCGGCCGAGGCACGCGGCGAGCAGTTGCCCCCGCCCCCGATCACCACGGCACTGGGCGCGCTGCTCGGCCATATCACGGGCGGGCACCTCGAAGCCGAAGGCTATAGCGGGGCGCGCTCGTTCCAGCCGATGAATGTCAATTTCGGGCTATTCCCGGAAGTGACCATCACCAAGCCCGAGGGCGCCGGACGCTGGCGCGGCAATGACAAGGTGATCGCCAAGCGGCGCGCCATCACGGCGCGGGCGCTGGAAGACCTCAAGAGCTGGGCATGACGGACCCGGCGCTGCAAGCCTATCTGCATGAGCATATCCCGCTATCGCGGGCGATGGGCGTGCAGGTGGTGGCGAGCAGCGTCGATGCCGTAACCTTGGGCGCGCCGCTGGCGCCCAATATCAATCATCGCGATACGGTGTTTGGCGGCAGCGCTTCGGCGCTGGCGACGCTTGCCGCCTGGTCACTGCTGCATGTGATGTTGACGGCGCAGGGGTTGCCGAGCCGGCTGGTGATCCAGCGTAACAGCATGGAATATTTGCGCCCCATTGCCGGAGAGTTCACCGCAACGGCAACGCTGGATGGGGACTGGGCGGCGTTTACGCGCATGCTGGCGCGCAAGGGCGTGGCGCGGATCGCGGTGCGCTCACAGCTGGATTATGCCGGTGAGATGGCCGACATCTCGGGATGGGCCGCGGCTCAAGGGCGGGGTGACAGCTGGTTGGTGCGGCGGCCTCGGAAGCCGACCGGCCGCAGAGGCGCTTAGCGGTTGCGGAACGTCCACCAGGAGAGGCGGGCGATTTTCTGCCAGTCGGGCAAGTCAGGGGGAATGGCGAAGAGGCCCTCCCCTGAGCTGTTGATGCGCTCGAGTTGGGCACGCAGCGTGGTGAGTGGGGCAAAGGCCGGGCGCAGATTGCCGGGCAGCGCTGCAATAGCGGTCTCGGCCTTGGCGAGGTGGTCGGCGGCGAGCTCAGCGATTTGCCCGAGAGCTGCGGCAAGGCCTTCGCTTTCGGTGCCGGTAAAGATCTCGCTTTCGCGCACGCCATTGGCGGCAAAGATGGTCCAGGGCAGCATGATGCGCCCTTGCCGG
>JAQSXP010000360.1 GCA_029256605.1 Devosia sp.
CAGCCTTTGGCCCCGTCCGTGACAAGTTGAAGTAAAAAATCAGCCGGCACGCCGCCTGTCCAGTATCTTGTTGCAATCCCAGCAAGATCGTCGCTGCCAAGGTTTTTTTCGGCCCATCGGGATTAAAGCGCTGCGGGCGGTGTTGACGCTGCTGAGGGCCGCTTTGCCGCCCCGCCAACCCGGAAGGAAAACTCCATGTCGCTTCGCATGTTTGTTGCCACCGCCTCCGCACTCGCCTTGTTCGCCACCCCTCTTGCCGCCGCTGAATATCTGGGCGGCGCGGTGCAATCCACCGATATCGGCGGCCAGATGGTCCTCACCGATGCCGATGGCATGACGCTTTACATCTTCGATAAGGACGAGCCTGGCGTCACCAATTGCTATGAGCAATGCGCCACCAACTGGCCCCCGCTGATGGCGGAGGACGGCGCCACGCCTGAGGGCGAGTTCACTCTGGTCGATCGTACCGATGGCAGCCAGATGTGGGCCTATAAAGGCTGGCCGCTCTACTACTGGAAGGACGATATGCAGCCCGGCGATATCACCGGTGACGGCGTCGGCGGCGTCTGGCATCTTGCCATCGAATAAGGACGGCGGAAGCCTGGGGTGACCGAGTTCCTCGACGAGGTCGAAGCCTGCGTGCCAGCTCTCCGGCGTTATGCCCGGGCGCTGACGCGCAGTGCCGACCTCGCCGATGATCTGGTGCAGGATTGCCTCGAACGCGCCATCTCGCGTCGCAGCCTGTTCCGGCGCTCTGGGCCGGTTCGCGCCTGGCTCTTCACCATACTGCTGAATCTGTACCGCAATGACCTGCGCGCCCGTCACCGTGAGGGCGCGGTGATGCCGCTCGACGCCATCGCCGAACCAGCAACCGCCGCGCCCCAGCCCAGCCATCTCGCCCTTGCCGAGATGGCTCGGGCCATCGAAACCCTCCCGCCCGAACAAAAGGAAGCCTTGCTGTTGATTGCCCTTGAAGGCCTCTCCTATGCCGAGGCCGCAGCAATTCTGGGTGTGCCGCTGGGCACCTTGATGTCCCGCCTGGGCCGGGCCCGCGCGGCCTTGCGTCTGCTGACCGGCACCCCGGCCGAGCCGCATTTGAGGACCGTGAAATGATCGCGCCCAGCCGCGACACCCTGATGGCCTTTGCCGACGGGCAACTCGATGCTGCCACTCGCGCGCAGGTCGCCGCTTACCTTGTGGCCACCCCCGAAATCGCCGCCGAAGTCGCGCACTGGACGCGCCAGAACGACGCCATTCGCACCCTCTTCGAGCCCGCGGGCGCCGAGCCGGTTCCGACAAGGCTACGCGCCCACCGCATCGCCACGGCGCTCAGCAACCGGCGCCAGCGCCATTGGCGGCAGGCGTTCGCGGGACTGCTTCTCTTGGGCTTGGGGCTCGGCGCCGGCTGGTTTGCCCGCGCCTGGATCCCTGCCCCTTCCCCCAGCACGGTCCTGATCGCCGATGCCGTGCGCGCCCATGATGTCTTCGTGGCCGAAAACCGCCATGCCGTGGAAGTGCCCGCCAGCGAAGAGGATCACCTGACCTCCTGGCTCTCCAACCGGCTCGACACGCCGCTCGCCGCCCCCGATCTTGCGAGCGAAGGCTTCACTCTCGTCGGCGGCCGCCTGCTGCCCGGCCTTGCCGATGCCGGCGGCCGGGCCGCCCAGCTGATGTATGAAAATGAGGCGCGCGAGCGGGTGACCATCTATGTCACCTCGGCCCTGCCCGATCGTGAGCATGCCTACCAGTTCGCGACCCTTGATGGCGCCGAAGCCTTTTACTGGGCCAATGCGCGCATCACCTGCACCGTCGTCGGCACTTTACCGGGTCCGGAAATGCAAACGGTCTCCCAGGCGGTGTACCGCCAGCTAACGGACGCCGACGAGCCCTACGAGCACTATCGCAGCTAGCTCAACTCACCCATTGGCGCCCAGTGGCGAGTTCCGCGGCGGCAGGTCGATGGAATAGATATTGTGCAGGCCCACCGCCTTGATATCGCGTTCCCCGCAAAGGGCCATGGTGATGTCGAGCTCGCGCCGGATGATCTCGAGCGCCCGCGTCACCCCGGCCTCGCCCCCGGCCCCGAGTCCCCACAAGAACGCGCGGCCGATAAAGGTGCCCTTGGCGCCCAGCGCCATGGCCTTGAGCACATCCTGGCCCGAGCGGATGCCCCCATCGAGATACACATCGGTGCTGTTGCCAACAGCATCGACAATTTCGGGCAGCACGCGGATCGAGGATGGTGCGCCATCGAGCTGGCGCCCGCCGTGATTGGACACGATGATCCCGTCGGCTCCATGCGCCACCGCCTGACGGGCATCCTCGGGATCCAGAATGCCCTTGACGATCACCGGCCCGCCGAACCGCTCCTTGACCCACGCGATCTCTTTCCAGCTCAGCGCCGGATCGAATTGCGACGCGGTCCAGGCCGAGAGCTTGGAGAGATCCCCCGCCGCATCCACATGCCCCACGATATTGCGGAAGGTATGCCGCTTGGTGCCCAGCATCTGCATGGCCCATTGCGGCTTGCGCGCCATTTCAAAGACGAACCGCGGCGTGAACTTGGGCGGCGCCGACATGCCGTTGCGCAAATCCTTGTGCCGCTGGCCGAGGATCTGCAGGTCCATGGTCAGCACCAGCGCCGAGCATTTGGCTGCCTTGGCCCGGTCGATCAGCCGCTCGATGAAACCGCGGTCACGCATCATGTAGAGCTGGAACCAGAA
>JAQSXP010000361.1 GCA_029256605.1 Devosia sp.
GGGGTAAGGCTTGCCCCCGGCATGGGCGAGCGCGAGGCCGAGCAGGGCCGCGCCGGTATTGGAATATTCGAACTGGCTTCCGGGTTCGCGCGGCAGGCGATAGTTGGCGAGGAAAGCCAGCAACTGCTCGGCGCCATAGTCGCTATAGGGATTGGCGGGATCGAGGAGGCCGATATCGGGCGGAATGGCGGGCAGGCCGGCGCTGTGGGTCGCCAGATCAAACAGGGTGATCTGCCTGCCGCCAAGGCTCGGGATGACCGTGCCCGCCGGCAGGTAATCGGCAACGGGAGCATGAAGGCTCACTACGCCATCCAGCGCCAGTTGCGCCAGCAGCAGGTTGGTGAAGAGCTTGCTGATCGAGCCGATCTCGAAGATCGTCGTTTCGCTGACCGGCGCGCCGCCATCGGCAACAACGCCATGGCCGGCAAACTGGACCTCGCCATTGTGCAGCCGGGCCGTCGCAATACCCTTGCCCTGTCCGGCCCGATCGAGCCGGTCAGCTAAGGCAGCAGCAATGTCGGGGGGAGGGGGTGCAGTCTGGGCCAGGGCCGGGCTGGCGCAGAGGCCCAGGGTCATCAGCGTTGCAGTTCGGCGATTCATGGATGGCCCTCGCAGGTGCAGCGCTCAAAGGCTGCACCCGCCTTGCGGCCAAGATGGGGCGAGGCCTATTTGGCGCCCTTGGCCATCTCGATGGAATCAAGGATCACCTTGCGCGCATCAGCCAGATTGCCGATCCGGTCGATCTTGGCCCATTTGCCGGGCTCGAGATCCTTGTAGTGCGTGAAGAAGTGCTTGACGCGCTCGAGCTGGATCTCGGGAAAATCCTCGATGTCGAGAATGTTGTCATACATGCGCGTCAGCTTGGAGACGGGCACCGCGATGATCTTTTCGTCCTGGCCGCCATCGTCTTCCATGAACAGCACGCCGACCGGGCGCGAGCGCACCACGGCGCCGGGCACCAGCGGGCGCGAATTCATCACGATCACATCGAGCGGGTCGCCATCGCCACACAGTGTATGGGGCACAAAGCCGTAATTGCCGGGATAACGCATCGGGGTATAAAGGAACCGGTCCACAAAGAGTGCACCCGACTCTTTGTCGATTTCGTATTTGATCGGCTCGCCGCCCAAAGGCACTTCGATGATCACATTGAGGTCTTCGGGCGGGTTCTTGCCGATGGCAATGGCGTCGATGTTCATTGGGCGTTCAGCCTTGGTTCATCCGGATGGCGGAAAGGTGGCGGACTTGTTGCCCAGAACCGCGCCCAAAAGCAAGCCTCCTTGCCGTGCGGGCTTATTTGACCACCAGCACCGGCACTTTGGCCCGCGCCAGCACCTCGGCCGCCTGGCTGCCCAGCAGCAATCGCCCCAGCCCCCGCCGCCCATGCGAGCCCATCACGATCAGATCCGCCCCCCGTTGCTCGGCGGTCTGGATGATGCCATCGGCTGCCAGATGGTCGGGCAGGTGCAGGGTTTCCACTGCAGTGCCAAGGGCTTGCGCCTGTTGCTGGGCCGCGGTCAGCACCTTGCCGGCAGTTTCGCGATAGCCTTCCTCGAGCTTGTTGATCAAGGGACCCGCATCGATCTGGCCAAAGCCGCCCGTTCCGCCCACCATGCTCGTGACCGGATCGGTCACGGTCAAGACGGTCACCTTTCCGCCACTGCCCTTGCCTAGGTTCAGTGCCGCAGCCAGCGCCTTGTCACCCAGTTCGGACCCGTCGGTGGCGATGAGGATATTGTGGAACATCGGCTTTTCTCCCTGTGGTGGAATGGTTTGCAGCTGTTGTGTAGCAGAATTTGACAGGTGGCGGATTTGATCTCGATCAGCATGGCAACGCGATTTTACCTGGGTGCGGCAATCTGGGCCAGCGCCCTGGCCGCTCCCGCCTTCGCCCAATCGGGCTTTAATAGCGCCTATACCGATCTCGACCTCAACGAATGCCTCGTGCTCGAGGCCGACGATTTCGGCGCCAGCTGGGCTTGCCCCGGCTACAAAGGCTTTCCGCTCAAGGTGATGGAGGGGGATCTGCGCTTTTCGCTGGCCTATGGCTTTGGCGAGAACAACGAAAACGGCGCCCAAACCCTGCCGCCCTTCAATCGCCTCGGCCCCAAGCTGGAGTGGCGGCTGTCCAACGCGTCCGGCCGCTGGCTGCCCATTGCCACTATCGTGCGCTACCACACGGCAGATGCCGAAACCGGCGAGGACAGCAACGAGATCCTGGTGGTCAGCCAGATTGCCGAAGGCAATTCCTGTCACATCGCCTATGTGGATGCCCTTGCCAATCCCGACGCCAATGAGTTGGCACGGGCAGCCGCCGACAAGGCCGGGCAGTTCAACTGTGCCCTTGATGAGGTCGAAACCATCGGCGCGTTCAAGGCCTGGTAGCTCAGGACGATCTGGCCTTGCCGATCTGGTTGCGCAAAATGGTGCGCTCGCGCGAGGGCACACCGATCAGCTCGGCAATGCGCCAGACCATGTTGTCCTCGAGCTCGTGATTCTTGCCATCGGCAAACACCACTTCCCACATCATGCGGATGATGGCGATGCGATCCTCGAGTTCGAGCGCGGTCAGTGCCGAGGTGAAACGGTAGAAATCCACCGCTTCGGCATCGCGCATCGCCCCTTGCCGGACTAGTTTATCCACAGCCGCTTCATCAAGCTGGTAGTGACTCATCAGCGCAGCCTTGATGGCGTGCTGCTCCTCGGGGCCTTTGGACCGTAAGAAGAAAGCGCGAAGGCGCGCCTAGCGTTCCATTCGCGCTTGCGTGGTGGTGGAGGCAAAGTGTTAACGCTTTCCCCAACCTGCCAAAAAGACTCGGCTTGACTCCGGAACCCCCTCCGTAGTGTTCTTGTTTTGTTCTGAACACAAGAACCGAAAGCCCCATGAGCGACCTTGAACGCCAAACGCGCCTTGCCGCGCTGCGCACTCGTATTGCCGATCTCGAACGCCGCCCGGCCCTGACCGAAACGGCGGCACCGGGAGCGATGGCGGGCGGCTTTCCCCTGGCGGGTCCAGGGGTGGTGCATGAAGTGTTTGCCGATGAACGGCGCAATGGCGGCGCTGTGCTGGGATTCGCCTTGGGGCAGGCCCGCGGATTGCTGGGCGGCATGCGCCAGGCAGTGGTTTATCTGCAGATGACGGCCGATGCCCAGGAAATGGGCCTGCCCTATGGCAGCGGGCTGCAGTTTTTCGGTTTTGATGCCAAGGACCTGGTGCTGATCCGCCCGGCCAATATCGCCGAATTGCTGTGGGCGGCTGAAGAAGCGCTGGGCTGCGGAGCGGTTGCGGCCGTGGTCGCCGACGTGGCGGGCCAGCCCAAGATTCTCGATTTCACCGCCAGTCGGCGCCTCAGCATGCGCGCCCAAAGCGGCGGGGCATCGGTATTTCTGCTGCGCTATGGGCGCTGGCGCGAATCGAGCGCCGCGCAATTGCGCTGGCACCTGGCGCCCCTGTTGAGCGCCCCCACCCCCTTTGATGCCCGTGCCCCAGGGGCGAGCCGCTGGAGCGCCCGGCTGGAAAAGGGCGCGCTTGGGCAAAGCCATGGCGGCGAATGGATCCTGGAGTGGACAGAAAATGGCTTTCGAGCAGAACAGTCAGACCGCCCCGGTCTGGATGGAACAGGCAGGAGCACGGCGCTTTCTGGCGCTGTACCTGCCCGATTGGGCGACCGACTATCTCAAGCGGGCTGACCGGCAGCTCCAGTCACCCCTGGCGCTCTTTGAGCGCATCAAGGGGGGCATGCGGCTGGCAGCGGTGGATCGGGAAGCGGCGGCGGCCGGACTTAGCCCGGGCCAGAACCTGGCCGATGCGCGCGCGCTGGTGCCCAATCTGCACGCGCTGCCTATCGACCGGCCGCTCCTGGAAGCCGCCTTTGCCGATTTTGCCGATTGGCACTCCAATGCCAGCCCGCTGGTCGCGGTGCTGCCCGACATGAGCCC
>JAQSXP010000362.1 GCA_029256605.1 Devosia sp.
CACCGGCTACTCCTCGATCAGCCATTTGCGCCACCACAGCGTCGACAAGCTCAAGATCGACCGGTCCATCACCCGTGACATCCTGCGCGATCCACCCACCGGCACGATCGTGCGCTCCATCATCGAGATGGCCCATGCCCTCGGGGTGAGCGTCACGGCTGAAGGGGTGGAGGACGAGTTGCAGCTGCAGCGGCTCAAGCAGTTGGGATGCTCGAGCTTCCAGGGTTTTCTGCTGTCCCGGCCCATTCCGGGCGATCGCCTGGTCGAGCTCATCCGCGCCGACAGAGATGCTGCACTGGCCGAGGAGGCGGTGGGGCACACCGCATCCTGTGCCGCCCTTTTGCGCGATGCCGAGCGCTAGAGCCGGGACTAGGCTGGGGTGAGCGCGGCTTGTTTTTCCAGGCGGACCATGAGGAGGGCGGAGGTGAGGGCGAGGACGCAGACGATGCTGGCGAAGAGAAAGACTTGGCCGCTGCCCCCGGCATAAAGCTGCCCGCCCACTAAAATGAAGAGGCTGCCGAGTAGCCCCGTGGCGGCGGCGTAGGAGCCGGTGGCGCTGGCCAGAAAATGCGGCGCGACCTGTGCGCGCAAATAGGCGGCGACGCCGACCTGGGTCAGGCCCAGGGTCGCGCCCTGCAGCAGCTGCATCAAGACGGTAGGCACAAGCTCGGTGGAGGAGCCGAACGTGCCCCAGCGCACAACGCCGGCGAGGCAGCCGATGCTGATGATCATGCCGGGGCTGAGCCGGCCAGTGATGCGGCTGCCAAAGGCGAAGGCCACGATTTCGGCGGCAACGCCGATGGTCCAGAAAAGGCCGATCTGGAAGGTGGAATACTCGGCGCCGAGCCAGCGGAAGGTGCTGTAGGCGTAAAACAGACTATGGCAGGCCTGGGAAATGGCTGCGCTGGCGAGCAGCAACAGAAAACCGCGGTTGCGCAGGGCCCGGGCAATGGCAGACGTGGTGACCGGATCGGTGGCCGGACTTTGAGCGCGGCCGGGCAGGGCACCGGAAAGGCCGGCCTGCAGGACGAGAACCAGCGTCAGAACTATGACGATGATAGCGGGCCCGGTCTTGTCGACCAGGAAACCACAAAGCAGGGTCGTGGCCACCACCGAGGCCGAACCCCAGGCCCGCACCCGGCCAAATTCCAGCCGATAGGCGGCGAGATTGGCGATGAGGATCGATTCACTGAGCGGGATCAGCGGGGCGCTAACAAAGCGCAGCGCCAGGTAAATGCCGGCGACCAGGAGCGGACCGGTTGCCGCCAGCATGGCGGCGGCAGCGAGGGCAGCCAGCACGATGAGACCAAAAAGGATGGCCTTATTGCTTCGGGTGCGATCGGCCGTGCCGCCGACCAGGGGATTGACGACCACCGCCAGGGCGGAAGCGAGAGCAAGGCAGGCCCCGATCTCCTGGACGGAAAGGCCGCTCGACCGGAGCCAGAGCGGCATGAAGGTGATCCCGATGGCCACCTGCGCATAGAGCGCAAAATAATACGCGTAGAAGGCCATTCTCGTAACTGCCCGCCCCCTGCCACGGTCAAGCGCTTGGGGCGGAGCAACACGGTGTTGTCTCCTGCCGAGCGCGTCCTTCTCCGAAGCAGTCCGCCACTAGCCTTAGGCCGAGCAGAGCGCGATTGCCATAATGATTGAAAGGTTGAAGCACGCAAATAGATCGCCTTCCGGCAAGTGTTGCCGGAAGGCCATGGATGGCGGCAGATCCGAGCCCGAAGCAACCAGGTTTCGGCGCTCAGGCGCGTTCAGTTTCCCCGGTGATCAGCCGGTCGATCTCGGCCATGGTCGCGCCCGAAAGGGGGCCATGTTCCAGCGCGCCAAGATTGTCGCGCACTTGCGCTTCGGTCTTGAAGCCGGGAATGGGCACGGTGTTGGGTGACCGGGCCAGGATCCAGCCGAGAGCGCCTTGGGCGAGGGTGCGCCCGCCCTGGGTGAGGAGGTCGCGCAAACCGTCGATCCGGGCCAGCACCGCGCTGGTCGGCGCCCCGTTTTCGAAGTGCCGCACCCAGGAATGGCCGGCGCCCCGCACATCGGTGGTGCCCAGCCGCGTGGCCGAGTTGAACTTGCCCGAGAGCAGCCCCATGGCCAACGGAGAACGGTTCAAGCTGGCCAAGCCGGTTTGGGCGCAAAGCACGAGCATGTCAGCATTGTCGTGCAAGACACTGAGTTCGTGCTGCACGCCCACGAAGTTGGGGAACTTCAGCATACGCTGGGCCGACAGCGCATCATCGGTGCTCCAGCCCCATGAGCGGATATGGCCTTTGTCGACGAGGCGCTCGAGCGCTTCACCGGCGCGGTCAGCCTCGTCGGGGGCTAGGGCGCCGGGATGGATTTGATAGAGATCGATCACATCGGTACCGAGCCGCTGCAGGGACTGGGCGACAGCCCCAGCAATGTAGTCGGGGCTGACGTCAACGCCCTGGAGGGCGCGTTGCCTCGCGTCATAGGTGAAGCCGACCTTGGTGGCGATGAAGGCCTGCCCGCGACGCCCCTGGAGGGCTGCGCCGAGCACTTGCTCGCTATGGCCGGTGCCATAGGCATCGGCCGTGTCAAAGAGATTGGCGCCCAGATCGAGCGCGAGATGAATGGCGCGGATGGACTGATTATCATCGACTGCCCCCCAGCCGTCGCTGCGGCCATCGAGGGTGAACTCGCCCCCAATGGCCCAGCAGCCCAGGCCGATGGCCCC
>JAQSXP010000363.1 GCA_029256605.1 Devosia sp.
GCAGGAACTCGACGACCTCCTCGATGGGCAGGTAGTCGTAGCGCAGGCAGATATTGAGCTCGTCGAGGAGGACGAGCTTGTAGCTGGGGTCAAGGATCAGCGCCTTGGCCTGCTCCCAGGCCTTGCGGGCAGCAGCAAGGTCGCGCTGGCGGTCGGCGACATCCCAGGTAAAGCCCTCGCCCATGGCATTGATGGTCACCTGATCGGGGAATTTGTCGAGCACGGTGCGCTCGCCGGTGTTCCAAACGCCCTTGACGAACTGCACGACGCCCACGCGCATGCCATTGCCCAGCGCGCGGAACACCATGCCGAAGGCGGCGGTGGATTTGCCCTTGCCCTTGCCGGTGTGGACGATGAGAAGGCCCTTTTCCGCGGTCTTGGTGGCAAGGATCTTGTTGCGGGCCTCCTTTTTCTTGCGCATTTTTTCGGCGTGGTAGGCGTCGCGCTCGGCCTCGCTCATCAGGTCGGTCTTCTTGAGCGGCTTGGCGGGCTGGTCGGTCATGGCGCGGTCTCCAGATAGGCAAAGGCCGAGTTGGAGCGCGGGGTCCAGAAACCGCGCTCGCGGGCCTCGTTGAATTTCTTGAGCAATTCGGCATAGCCGAAGGGATTGGCGGTGGCGAGAAAGTCGCGCGTGGCGTCGTCCTCGATGAAGGCCTCGAAGGCGAGGTCGAAATGGTGGGTCTGCACGGCGCCGGTGGTGGCGGCGAAGGCGAACATGAAGTCGACGGTGGCGATGATCTCGAAGGCGCCGCGATAGCCGTGGCGCTTGACCCCGGCAATCCATTTGGGGTTGACGACGCGCGAGCGCATGACGTGGCTGATTTCCTCGCCGAGGGTCCGGATCAGCGGGCGTTCGGGGCGGGAATGATCGTTGTGATAGGCGGCGGGCTGGTGGCCCGAGAGGGTTTCGGCGGCCGCCGAGAGGCCACCCTCGAACTGGTAGTAGTTGTCGGAGTCGAGCAGGTCATGCTCGCGGTTGTCCTGGTTGTGGATCACGGCGTCGATGCCGGCGAGGCGCGCAGCGAAACCGTCGCGCTGCGGCGTGCCGGCGGCCTTCGCGCCATAGGCGTATTGGCCCCAATCAAGGACGCGGGCGGCGAGCTCGGCCTTGTCCTTCCAGGTGCCGGCATCGATGAGCGCGCCGAGGCCGGCGCCATAGGTGCCGGGGCGGGAGCCGAAGATGCGGTGGCCGGCGGCCAGGAACGCCTCGGCTTCGCTTTGCCCCTGCGCCATCAGCCCCAGCGCCTCGGCCCGCATGCGCGCGGCGACGGGGTTGTCCTCGGTGGGTTCATCGAGAGCGCCCACAGCACGGACCGCCCGATCATAGAGGGTGATCTGAGCGGGGAACGCATCGCGGAAAAAGCCCGAGATGCGCAGGGTGACATCGACGCGCGGACGCCCGAGCCTGGCCAGAGGGATGATCTCGTAGCCAGAAACGCGCAGCGAGCCGGGATCCCAGACCGGTTTGACGCCGATCAGCGCCATGGCCTGGGCGAGGTCGTCGCCGCCGGTGCGCATATTGGCGGTGCCCCAGACGGAGATGGCGGCGGCCTGCAGATAGGTGCCGGTATCCTGGAAGTGGCGCAGGATCAGGTTTTCCGCCGATTTGCGGCCCAGCTCCCAGGCGGTGGGAGTGGGCACGGCGCGGGTATCGACGGAAAAGAAATTGCGCCCGGTGGGCAGCACATCGAGGCGCCCGCGCGAAGGTGCGCCCGAAGGGCCGGGGCGAACAGACTTGCCATCCAGCCCATCGAGCAGCGCGGCCATTTCGGCGGGGCCCGAAGCGCGCAGGCGCGGGCGGATGACGGCTTCGACGGTTTCGAGCACGGTGGCGGTTTGGGTCCAGCCGGGCTCGGGCGCGCGGCCAGAGACGAGTTCGGCGGCGAGGTGTTCGAGTTGTTCGACGATGTCGCCGACGGTGCGGGCAGCGGGGCTTTCCTCCACCCTCCCGTCAGCCATTCGGGCATAGCCCTCATGGCCTTCTCGCCTGGAATCGCTCCACTGGAGCGATTCCGCCTGTCGGCCGGCTCGAAGCCCCTCAAGGGAGAGGGAGGCCAATGTAGATAGATCCGGCCCGGTCCAGGGCTCGCCCAGTTTGGCGGTCAGGGGGTCGAAGCCGAGCTTGAGATCATCGGCGAGGGTGCGGATCAGGGAGCGTTCGGCGGGACCTTCGCCGCGGGGGACGCGGGCCAGGGCGACGATGAGATCGCGCTCGAGTTCGGTGTCAGGCGACTGGCCAAAGACGTGCAGGCCAGCGCGGATCTGGGCTTCCTTGAGGTCGCAAAGGAAATTGTCGATCTTGAGCAGGGCCGCGGTTTCGTCCTCTGGCAGGCCGATATCGCGGTCGAGTCGGCTGTCGCGGGTGAAATCAAGGATGCGGCGGCGCAGATCGGCGAGGCGGCGTCGGTCCATGCCCGAGGCGGCATAATATTCATCGAGCAGCGCTTCGAGGTCCTTGAGGGGGCCATAGGTTTCTGCGCGGGTCAGGGGGGGAATGAGGTGATCGATGATCACCGCCCCGGTGCGGCGCTTCGCCTGCGTGCCCTCGCCGGGGTCGTTGACGATGAAGGGGTAGAGATGGGGCAACTGGCCGCACAGCGCATCGGGATAGCTCGCCGCATCGAGCGCGGTGGATTTGCCGGGCAGCCATTCGAGCGTGCCATGCTTGCCGTTGTGGATCAGCGCCTGGGCGCCC
>JAQSXP010000364.1 GCA_029256605.1 Devosia sp.
GATCAATCGTGCCGGTGACGATGCCCCTATGTGGAGGAGCGGGCGACAAATAGCAAGCCTGGATTGTCGCGCCGCCTGCATGGCGGCCCTGCATTGTCGCCTCTAGATGCCGCCAT
Source organism: Devosia sp. (assembly GCA_029256605.1). GTDB lineage: Bacteria > Pseudomonadota > Alphaproteobacteria > Rhizobiales > Devosiaceae > Devosia. The sequence continues at coordinate 117 of JAQSXP010000364.1, forward strand.
ACCAGTCATAGCCATAGTCTTCCCAATAGCCGCCCTTGCCCCGACCGAAGGAGCGCAGATCGGCGACTAGTTCGATCGTGTGCAGATATTTGGGCTGCTTGTAGCCCAGCGCGCGCTCGATCCGCAGCCGCACTGGCGCCCCATTGGCGACCGGCAACACCTGGTCGTTAAGCCCATATGCCAGGATCGATTGGGGATGATGGGCATCCACCAGGTCCGAGCTTTCATAATAGAAAACGTCGCCGTTGAGGCTGCGCTCGATATTGTCGAAGCAGTGATAAACGCAGAACCGCGCCTCGGGCAGCACCCGGGCGGCATCAAGGATCGGCCCCAGCGGCGTCCCCATCCATTTGGCGATGCAGCTCCAGCCCTCCACGCAGTCATGCCGCGTGATCTGCGAGCGGGCTGGCATGTTGCGCAACTCGTTGAGCGAGAGGCTCAGCGGCTGCTCGACCATCCCAGTCACCTGCAGCCGGTAATCGGCAAAGTCGCCCTCCTGCAGCGCCTGGTATTCGGGCGTCGTCGGCTGGGTGGAGCCATTGGGTTTCTGCCCCTGCCGGATTTCACTTGCCGCATATTCGCGCGCCAATGATTGCTCCCCGATCAGCGCCCGCTGGGCCCGGTAGGTCAGCACATTGGCCTGTTCCATGAAGTTGCGCGCGGGATGGTTGCCCTGACCCAGGAAATCGAACTGGTCGCACCCTGCGAGGATCAGCCCCGAGGCAGCTCCTGCCGAACCCTGCAGGAACCGACGACGCGACAACAACAACCGGCTCACGGCTTATCCCCTTTGAGCTTGGGATGCCCGGCACTGAGCCGGTACCAGCCCGTGACCATGGACCGCAGCTCGTTGACGGGACCGGCTGCGAGCACCATGACGATATGCACGACAAAGAACAGCACCAGCAGCACCATGGCGCCGAAATGGAGGGTGCGCGCTGTCTGCCGGCCACCGAACAGGTCCAGCATCCAGGGCCAGGCGGCGTTGAGCCCCGGGCTCATGCTCAGCCCTGTCAGCACAATGAGGGGAAACAGCACGAACAGCACGATGAAATAGGTGATCTTCTGCACCGGACCATAGGTGCGGTTGTTGTGCAGCCGGAAGCGGGCATGATCCACCAGATCCCCCGGCGCCGCCTTGAGGTCAGCGACGCCCGGCACGATGTCGCGCCGCAAATGCCCCTGCACGAGGCTCGCGACGAACCAGACCAGCATCGTGCCCAGAAACACCCAGCCGAAAAAGAAATGCACCACCCGTCCGGTGCCGAGGTCGCGATAGCTGGGAATGGTCAGCGCGCCGGGAAAGATCCGCGTCTGCCCCCGTGGCCCGTCGGGGCTGTTCACCGCCCCGATCGCCAGCACCGAATTGTCGAACTCAAAGCCCGATTGCTCGCCCACATAAAGCGTTGGGTGGGCGTTGAAAATCTGCAGGCCGCTCAGCAGCAGGAAAAACAGGCAGATCGCCCAGACCCAGTGGGTGATGCGAGTGGCGAGCGATTGCCGATAGACCAATGGCCCCACCGCCCTTTTGCGGCGCCATTTCCCTGCTTCACCCACTTGCCGCTCCACTTGCATTCACCTTGAGATACGAAGCCAAGGGCATCGTGGTTTCAAGTCAACTTGCGGCGATGCGGTCTGGCTATTCTTCGTCGCGCGCCGCCCAGTTGAGTCCACGGCGCATGATCGTCGCCATGTCGCTGTTCTCGAACTCCTTGGCGCGATGTCCCAGGGTCATGTGGAACACCCGGCCCTTGCCGTGGTGCCGCTTCCACACCACCGGCATGGTGACGCCCTCGATCCAGGGCGCGTGTTCGCCGCTGAAGGTCGTGGTCGCGAGCACCTCGTTGGAGGGGTCCACATGCATGTAATACTGCTCGGACGTATACGGGAACGACTTGATCCCCGCCATGATAGGATCATCGGGCTTGGTCACATCAACCGTATAGTCGATGATGTTGCCGGGATGGGCGACCCACTGCCCGCCCACCATGAACTGATAGTCGACCGCCTCGCGGAAGGCATCGCTCATGCCCCCGTGATGGCCGGCAATGCCGACGCCGCCCTGCACGGCCTTGGTGAGGTTCTCCACCTCCTCCTTCTCGATCTTGCTCATGGTGAAGATCGGCACGATCAGTGACAGATCGTGAATGGAAGGATCAGCAAAGGCGCTGGTTTCGGTCGCCATGCGCACCGAAAATCCATCCTCATGCAGCCACCGGCGGTAGATGGCAGCACATTCCTCCGGATCGTGTCCGGCCCAACCGCCATAAACAATCAACGCGCTTCGCATGGCATTCCCCCCGCAAATCAATGGCCGCGGAGATTACCGCATTAACCGGTGATTGGAACCCCGGCCCGCACCCACAAAGCGGCAGAAACGGCTTGCACCAAGCACAACCAAGCAATTGGGACGCCATCGGGAGCGACTAATCGGTAGAACCACGCCGCAGTGCCACCGGTTTCAGGTAAAACCAGTGCTGCAGAGCCCCTTCCACCTGTCATAAAGACCTGATTAACTTCTTTGCGGTGGTCGCGCCTCCCCAGAGCTGCCATCGCAACAGCATAGTCCAGCATCAAGGATGACAGGGATGAAGAAACTGCTCTTGGGCGCCAGCGCGCTCACCCTATGCGCCACTTTCTCGGGCGCGGCCTACGCCGATTGGACGCTCAACATCCTGCACATCAATGATTTCCACTCGCGCTTCGAGCCCATCACGGATTCCGACTCCGATTGCGACGCCGAAACCGATGCGGCTGGCGAGTGCTTTGGCGGCATCGCCCGCCTCAAATCCATCATCGATACCACGCGCGATGACATCACTGCGGCCGGCGGCAATTCGCTGCTGCTCTCGGCCGGCGACAATTTCCAGGGCTCGGTCTACTACACCACCTACAAATCCAAGGTCGTGTCCGACTTTTTCAACCAGATGGCGTTCGACGTGGTCGCCACCGGCAACCATGAATTCGACGACGGCCCCGAAGAATTTTCCACCTTCATCGAAGCGGCCGAATTCCCGATCATCGGCGGCAATTTCGATGTGACCCGCTCCGAGGACCTGCGCGGCAAGATCAAGGGCTCGATCGTCCTCGACATTGGCGGCGAGCGCGTCGGCATCATCGGCGCCACCACGGAGGACACCCCCGACATTGCCTCGCCCGGGGCCGACGTTGAATTCACCGACGTGATTCAATATGTGCGCGGCGCCTCTGAAGCCCTTGATGCGGCTGGGGTAAACAAGATCATCCTTCTCAGCCATATCGGCTACACGCTCGACCAGCAGGTCGCCGCCGCCCTGCCCCTCGTCGACGTCATTGTGGGCGGCCATTCCCACACGCTCCTGTCCAACGCCGCCGAAGGCGCGGCCGGCCCCTACCCCACCCTCGTCAACAACCCCATGGGCGTGGAAGTGCCGGTGGTGCAGGCCAACCAATACGGCAAATATCTGGGCAATCTCACGGTCACCTGGAACGACCAGGGCGAGGTGATCTCGGCCGAAGGCGAACCCTTCCTGATCGACGCTTCGGTCGAGGGCAACGAGGACTTCGCGACCCAGCTCACCGCCCTTGCCGGTCCCATCGAGGAAACCATGGGCCAGGTGATCGGCGCGGCTACAGCGCCCATCGAAGGCTCGCGTGAAGTGTGCCGCGCCATGGAATGCGCCATGGGCAATCTGCTGGCCGACGCCATTCTCGACCGCGTCGCCGATCAGGGCGCCACCATCGCCTTCCAAAATGGCGGGGGCGTGCGCGCCTCCATCGACGCCGGCGAAATCACCATGGGCGAAGTGATCACCGTCCTGCCCTTCTCCAATACGTTGGCGACCGTCGACATCACCGGCGCCGATGTGATTGAAGCGCTCGAGAACGGCGTCAGCGACGTCGAGAACGGTGCCGGCCGCTTTGCCCAGGTCGCCGGGCTCAAATACGCCTTTGACATCTCCCAGCCCGTCGGCAGCCGCGT
>JAQSXP010000365.1 GCA_029256605.1 Devosia sp.
GCCGCGCTGAGCGAGCCGCCGCCCGAGGCCGCGAGGGCGAGCAGTTGACGATGTTCGGTTTGAGCGACCGTAAGAGCGGGTCGTAGATTGTGGGTGCGCATGACGCTTCTCCGCGTAAATAGCAGCAAGCGACACCGGACCCAAAACGGGCCGTGCAGCAAGCTAAAACAATGACTTATGGAAAATCCCTATCCCTAAACCTTGCGGCAAAGCGCCAGGCTTAGGGCAACTATCCTTCGACCGGAGTGGCCCGGCGAGCAAACGCGTGGAGGATGTTGAAACAAGGGTTCATACGCCCAAGGTAGGCGCAACAGAACTAAAGTCAAGCCATGCTGGGTCGCCGTGCCGCATCACGGGGGGCGAGGGCCTTAGGGGAAGCGCTTAGCCCTCGCTTGGGGCGTCGGCGCGCTCCACCACGATATCCTCACCCCATTGCAGGGGAACATCGCCACTGCTTTCCGCGCGATCACGATACAGTGCCGCGCGCGCCAGGAGCATGAGAGTCACTGGAGTGGTGATCGAGATAAAGACGAGGATCAGCACTTCATGGACGGCCGGACGCTGGGCCGAGACGGTGAAGTAAATGGCCGAGGCGAGGAGAATGGCAATGCTGCCCAGACTGGTGCCGAGCGTAGGCGCATGCACCCGGGCATAAAAGCTGTTGAAGCGCGCCAGGCCAATGCAGCCCAGGAGGGTGAAGGCCGCGCCCAGAATGGAGAGGCCGCCCACCAAGGCTGCGACCCAGACAGGAACCTCGCTCATTCGATCACCTCGCCGCGCATCAGGAACTTGGCCAAGGCGACCGTGCCCACGAAACTCAGGGCGCCGATCAGCAGTGCGACTTCAAAATAGATGTTGGAGCCGATGCGGATGCCGAACAGCACCAGCATCAGCATGGCGGCGACGTAAAAGGCATCAAGCGCCAGAATACGATCCTGCGCGCGCGGGCCGCGGATCATGCGGTAGGTGGCGGCGATCATGGCGAGGCCCACCAGCAGCTGGGATGCCAGCAGGGACCAATGGAGAATGGCTGCGCTCATTGGAAAATCTCCAGCAGCAGACGCTCATAGCGGTTCTTGATGGTATCGACCCAGGTCGCTTCATCGACGAGGTCGAGGACGTGGATCAGCACGGTGCCGCGCACTGAGTCATATTCGAGCCAGGCGCTGCCCGGGGTGGCGGTGATGATGCAGGCGAGAATGGCAAGGCCCGAGCGGTCGCGCAGCGTCAGCGGCATGACGACGAACCCCGCCGTCTGCTGGCGGTGACGATCGCGCAGCACGATGCTGGCGACGGCAAGGTTGGAGCGCATCACGTCGACTATCACCAGGGCGGCAAGCTTGAAGATGCTGCCCAGCTTGCGGGCGCGGGGCTGTTGCGGCTCGAGCGCGGCAAAGGCGCGCGCGGCCAGCACGGCGATGACGGCGCCGAGCAGGATCTGCCCGATGGCGAGCGACTGCTGCAGCAGCAGCCAGAGTACGAGGAGGCTCAGCGACAGGATGGGATAGGGCAGCAGCTTTCTCATGGCACGACCTCCACCAGTTGGCCCGGTGCGGGGGGCTCAAGCACTTCCTCGATCACGGGAGCGGGGGTGTAGAGCTGGTCGGCAATGGCCTGCGTATAGGAAAGGGCAGGGCCGGCGAGAATGGTGGTGGCCACGGTGAGGCATAGCAGCAGGATCACCGGGGCGATCTCGATCACCCGCACGGGGGCGGGGCGTTCGGACATGGTGGCCCAGAAGGTGTTGATCCAGGTGCGGGTCAACGCCACCAGGGCCGCAAACCCCGAGAAGATCAGCAACCCCGTGAGCCACCAGGCGGAAGGTGGAATGGGCGCGGACTCGGTGAGCCCGTCGGGATTAAAGATGGCGGAGATGATCGCGACCTTGCCCACGAAGCCGGCGAGCGGCGGCAGGCCTGCAATCAGCAGGATGCAGATGCCAAAGCTAATGCTGAGCACGGTCAGGGTTGCCGGGATGGCAACGCCGATTTCGGCTTCTTCATCCTCGTCCTCGTCGTCGCCATAGGCCTCCATGGTGACCGCAAGCACATCGGCGCCTTCGATGCGGACACGGTCGAGCAGTTCCACCAGCATGAAAAAGGCCGAGATGGCGAGGGTGGAAACGACGAGATAGAAGAGCGCGCCGCTGGTGGCGCCGGCATTGCCCATGCCCATGGTGGCCAGGATAGTGCCCGAGGACACGAGCACGCTGTAGCCGGCCAACCGCGCCGTGGTTTGTGCCGCGAGCACGCCGATGGTGCCAAAAGCGAGGGTGGCGAGCCCTCCGACCAGCAGGACAGTGTTGCCAAAGCCCGCCGAGACGCCCGCTTCGGCCCCGAAGGCGAGGGTCGAGATCCGCAATACGGCATAAACGCCGACCTTGGTCATGATCGCAAACACCGCCGCCACGGGTGCGGCGGCTGCGGCATATGAGGTGGGCAACCAGAAGCCCAGGGGCCACATGCCAGCCTTGATCAGGAAGGCAACGCCCAGAATGGCGGCACCCGCTTCGAGCAGGCCGCGATCCGCCTCAGCGATATTGGCGACCTTGCTGGCCAGATCGGCCATGTTGAGCGTGCCGGTGACGCCATAAATCAGCGCCGCCCCGATGAGGAAGAGGAACGAGGCGGCGAGATTGACCGCGATATAGTGCAGCGAGGCCTTGACCCGCGCGGCTCCCTGG
>JAQSXP010000366.1 GCA_029256605.1 Devosia sp.
AGCGGCTGACCGGTCTGCTCGTCGATGGCGGCCAGCACATGGCCGGTGATCTCGATCAGATAGGAATTAAGCGGACCCTTGTTCCATTCCTTGAACACATCGGCGCATTCACCCGGGCTCATGCCCAACCCGTCGCGCATCACGCCATAGACTTCGGCGATCATCTGCATGTCGCCATACTCGATGCCGTTGTGGATGGTCTTGACGAAGTGGCCCGCGCCACCTTCACCCAGATAAGCGCAGCAGCTTTCGCCATTGAACTGGGCCGCGATCGCGGTCAGCACCGCCTCGGCATTGTGCCACTGCTGCTCGGAACCACCCACCATGATCGAGGGACCATGGCGCGCGCCTTCTTCGCCGCCCGAAACGCCGACGCCGAGATAGCCGATATTCTTGGGCTTGAGGTAATCGAATCGGCGTTGCGTATCGGTGAACAGCGAATTGCCGCACTCGATGATCGCATCGCCTTCTTCCAGATACGGCAGCAGGTGCTCGATCATCTCGTCAACCGGCGCGCCGGCCTTGACCATGATGATGATCGAGCGCGGCCGCTTGATGGAGGCGATGAACTCGGCAATATCGGCCTTGGCGATCACATTGCCGACCAGACCCTGCTCGGTTGCCATGGCAACAAAGTCATCGATTCGAGACGCAGTCCGGTTGTGAACGGCAACGGTATAGCCTTTTTCGGCGATGTTGAGCGCCAGGTTCGAGCCCATCACTGCCAGCCCGATAAGGCCGATATCCGCTGTCGACATGCAAACAGTCCTTCTGAGAAAATGCGTCGCCATTGATGCGCGAGACATGCTTGCCCGCGCGGCGGCGAACCTGACCACAAACGGACCATCGACGGAAGGCCCTGCTGGGGCATATTTTACGCCTAAAAGCCGCATGTATGGAAGGCGCCATTGCCTCGCGCCGTTCGCCCCCTTAGGTTTGCGCAACTTTGGGGGGTCGCCGTGCCGTCTTCGTCTCTGTTCAACCTCGCGGGCAAGCGGGCCCTCGTTACCGGCTCGAGTCGGGGCCTTGGCCTTGCCATGGCGACCGCCCTGGCCCAGGCTGGCGCCGCCGTGATCCTCAATGCCCGCGACGCGACGGCGCTCGGCCAGGCTGCTGCAGACCTGGCGGCGACCGGCGCCACGGTCAACGCCGTGGCCTTCGATGTCACCAGCATCGAGAGCATCGAGGAGGCAATTGCCTACTGCGAAGCCGAGCTCGGCCCCATCGACATCCTCATCAACAATGCCGGCATCCAGATTCGCGGCCCACTGGATGATTTCCCGCTCGACGGGTTCCAAGCCATGCTGGCAACCCATGTCACCGCGACCTTTGCCGTTAGCAAGACCGTCGCCAAGCACATGATTGCGCGCCGCCGGGGCAAGATCATCAATATCTGCTCGATTCTGACCAATGTGGCGCGCCCCAACGTCGCCCCTTATGGCGCCGCCAAAGCCGCGATCGCCAATTTGACGCGCGGCATGGCAGCCGACTGGGCTCGCCACGGCCTCAACATCAACGCCATTGCCCCGGGCTACTTCAAGACCGAACTCAACGAGGCGCTGATTGCCGATCCCCAGTTCAATCACTGGGTCGAAACCCGCACCCCCATGGGCCGTTGGGGTGAAGTTGCCGAACTTGGTCCGCCCGCGGTATTTCTCGCCTCCGACGCAGCTAGTTTCATCAACGGACACATTCTCTATGTCGACGGCGCCTTCTCAGCCACGGTCTAACGCCCGCATCATCATCGTTATGGGGGTCAGTTCCTCGGGCAAATCCACCACGGGCCAGTCCATCGCCCGGCGCCTCCATACGCCCTTTCTCGACGGTGACGGTTATCATCCGCCCGCCAATGTGGAAAAAATGCGCGCCGGCATTCCGCTTGTCGATGAGGATCGCTGGCCCTGGCTTCAGCGGCTCGCTCAAGCCCTGCACGAGGCCGCGGACAAGAAGGGGGCAGCAGTCGGCGCCTGCTCCTCGCTCAAGCGGGCTTATCGCGACTACCTTCTCGAGCAGGCGGGCGAGCCGATCCTGTTCGTCTACCTCAAGGGCGACCGGCAGGTGATCGGCGAGCGCATGGCGCGGCGCCAGCACGAATACATGCCGGCCAGCCTGCTCGACAGCCAATTCGCCACCCTGGAAGAGCCCGACCCCGCCACCGAGAACGTGCTCGTCGTGCCTGTTACCGACAGCGTGGAAAAGATCACCACCACGGTGACCAAGACGCTCGAACACCTTAAGACCTTCAAGCGCTGGCAATAAGCCGCGTTCGGCTAAAAGGAATGCCCCGCTGCAAGCGGGGCACCAAACCGTCAGTGGCCCAGCATGCGTTCCATCGCTCCGGGCTGGTCATGCTCGGCGAACTTGTCCATGATCGTGGCGCTCGCCTCATTCATGCCGATCAGCTCGACCTCGGCTCCATTCCGGCGCAGCTTCAGCACCGCCGTATCGATCGCTCCAACTCCGGTCAGGTCCCAGATATGAGCGCGGCTGACATCGATTTGAGCCCGCGCGAGCTTCTCCTTGAAGTCGAACGCGGCGAGGAAATCCTCGGCTGAGGCGAAGAAGAGCTGCCCCTCCACGAGGTAGCGGCGTTCCTGCCCGTCAGGCGACAGGGTCGAGCTCACCCGGAAAAATTGCGCGACCTTCCAGGCGAAAAAGATCCCCGATAGCAGCACGCCC
>JAQSXP010000367.1 GCA_029256605.1 Devosia sp.
GCCGGCGCTGAGCGCGTTTCGCGATTTTCACGGACAGGTCACCGGGCAAGCGCATCTGCGCTTTCTCGGCCCCTATGCGGCCGCCGACCTGCCGCAGATTTATGGCGAAGTGGATTTCACCTGGGCGATCGATTTTTTCGAAGCGGAGCAGAATTCGGCCTGGCTCCTGCCCAACCGGCTTTATGAAGGGTGCCTGTTTGGGGCCATTCCCATTGCGGTGGCCGACACGGAAACCGCGGCTTTTCTCGACCGCCACGGGCTGGGCCTGGTGCTGCCCGATATCACGCCGACGACGCTCGCGGAAATGGTCGCGCAACTGACGCCCGAGCGGGTCGAGGCGCTCGCCGGCGCTGTGGCCCGGGCTGAGCCCAGCCTATTTTGCTATCGCGCGGAGGATTGTCGCGAGCTGGTCGCGCGCCTTGGCACCACCCCGGCCGAGATGGAAGGCGTGCTGGCGTGAGCGATGCTGTTGCGCCGTCATCGCCGGCGCCCGTAGCGGCTACCCTGCCGGAGGCGGCGCCGAGCGTCGACATCTGTGTTTGCACCTTTCGTCGGCCGCATCTCGCCCAAACCTTGAGCACGATCGCGGCAATCGATCCTGCGGGCGCGCAGATCCGGGTCCTGGTGGCCGATAATGACGCGACGCCATCCGCCGCAGCACTGGTGGAGGCGCAGCGGCCGGGCTTCCCCTTCCCGCTGCTTTATCTGCATGCGCCCGCCGCCAATATTTCGCTGGCTCGTAATACTTGCCTCGAGCATGCGGCGGCCGATTTCATCGCCTTTGTCGATGACGATGAACTGGTTTCCCCGGGCTGGTTGCAGGCTTTGCTCGCTACGGCCGCCCAGACTGGGGCCGAAGTGGTACTGGGCCCGGTGCGCGCCCTTTACGACGCGACGGCTCCGGCTTGGCTACGCCAAGGAGATTTTCACTCTAACATGCCCGTAGTAACGAGAGGCGCGATCCACACCGGCTACTCGGGCAATGTCTTGTTGCGGCGGACGCCGGCCATCAGGTCGATGCGCTTTGATCTTCGCCTCGGCCAGAGCGGAGGCGAGGATACTGAGTTCTTTTATCGCCTCACCGATGCGGGCGGCCGCATCGCCTTTGCGCCCGAGGCCTGGGTTGATGAGCCCGTGCCGGCGAGCCGCACCAGTCTCGCTTGGCTGATCCGCCGACGCTTCCGCTCCGGACAGACTTATGGCGCCCGCCTGCTCGCAGCAGGCGAAAACCGGTTCACAGCGGCCGCGCTTGCGGCCGCCAAGTCCGGCTTTTGCCTGGGGATGACCCTCCTCACCCTCTGGTCCCCGATCGGCTGGCGCAAGACCCTGCTCCGCGGCGTGCTGCACCTAGGCGTGGTGGGCGGGCTATTCGGCAGCAAGCAGGCCCGGCACTACGGCACCTGAGGCGCCACAAGATTACCTCCAGAGCTTATTTCATCCTCTACAGTCCTCCCTCTCCGCTTCTGCCCGTATATTATAAGTAGTTGTACTATTCGATTACAGGCAAAGCCTTACTGAACTCGGTTGACCTGCATTTTGCATGGTCGATATGCGTTCGGATCATTGTTTATCTTCTGCTTTCATGTTTTGGTAACTAGCGCTTGGGGCGCATATTACGCCGCACCTGAGGGTTACTTGCAGATCTCGTGCCACCAGCGTGTTCATTCCGCCATCCTTCAGGCGAGGTGCGCCGCGGCTGGCAAGGTGGGCAGGGATCCGCGGGTGGGGCAGCGTCGGTGTGTTGAGGCGAGGCCTCAGACCTGCCGAAAGGCGGCAAGCTCAAGCGCAGCTTCGATATGGGCGCCGCCGCCATCCTGCTCTTCCTGGCGCTGCCGGCCATGCTGCTAATTGCGATGTTGATCGCAGCGCTGGATCCGGGACCGGTATTCTTTGGCCATGAGCGGATCGGCTATAAGGGACGGCGTTTCCGCTGCCTCAAATTCCGCTCCATGGTCGTCAATTCGTCCGAGGTGCTGGCGCGTCATCTCGAAGCTACCCCCGCCGCCCGCGCGGAGTGGAACGCGACGCAAAAACTCTGCGCCGATCCGCGCATCACCCCGCTCGGGCAATTCCTGCGGGTCACGAGCCTTGATGAGCTGCCGCAGCTGATCAATGTGCTCAAGGGCGAGATGAGCCTGGTGGGGCCCCGACCAATCGTTCAGGCGGAAGTGGCCCGCTATGCCGGCGCCATCGCGGCTTACTGGAGCGTGCGCCCCGGCATTACCGGGCTGTGGCAGGTGAGCGGCCGCAGCGATCTGGACTATAACCGCCGCGTGGCGCTGGACGAGCAATATGTTCACACCTGGTCGATGCCCAATGATTTCAACATTCTGCTGCGCACCTTGTGGGTAGTGCTGGCACGTAAGGGCAGCCGGTGAATTTACCCAGTCCACCGGCTACTGCCCAAACTGAGCCGCTGGTCAGCATCGTCATGGCCAATTACTGCGGGGCGCCCTATCTGGCGCCAGCCATCCGCTCAGTGTTGGGGCAGAGCCACGGTAAGCTCGAATTGCTGGTGGTCGATGATGCTTCCACCGATAACAGCGTCGAGATCATCCGCGCGGAAGCGGCGGCCGATGCTCGCGTCCGGCTGCTCGCGCTGCCGCAGAATGGCGGGCCGGCGAAAGCCCGCAATGCCGCGCTCGAGGCGGCACGGGGCGAATGGATTGCTGTTGTCGATGCCGATGATTTGCTGAATGGGTTGCAGCTCCAAGGGCCGGCGATCATCACGCCCGAACTGCTGATCACCCAGCGGGCGGCCCATGGGGCCAGTGTGCAACTGGGTTATCTCAAACCCTTGTTGCGACGCGAGCTCATCCGGACCCGGCGCTATAATGAACAGCTGCGGATCGGCGAAGACTACGACTTGCTGCTGCGGCTGGTGCTCGACGGGGCAAGGCTTTGCGTCACCCCGCAGAGTTTTTACCACTATCGCCGCCACAGCGCTTCCATCTCGCATCGGCTATCCGAGGGCACGGCCCGGGCCATGCTGGCAAGCCATGATGACCTGGCCCGCGCCTTTGGCGGCGCGTCGCCCGGCATCCTGGCCGCATTCGCGCAGCGGCGCCGTACGCTGCGCGAACAGCTGGACTATGAACTGCTGGTGGCCGCGATCAAGCAGCGCCGCCTCGGCACGGCGGCTGCAATGCTCCGCCACCCCTCGCTCCTGCGCCGTCTTGCACGGTCCCTGCGCGAGCGGCTTGCCCGCAAGGCGCACAGCCGCCCGCCTGTCACCGCTGAGCTACCGTCATGACATTGGCCCTGCCGGCGCCAGCACGTTCGCTCAGCCATGGCTGGCGCGTGCGCCTCAACCTGGCAGCGGTGTTGAGCGCGGTTTGCCTCGCAGCGCTGCAGCTCGATCCATTACTGGGCAGCCGGGCCATCCTGCTGTTTCTGGGGTGTGGCGGCTTACTGCTGCTCAGCAATTTCCAGCACAATATCCAGGGGCTGCTGCGCTTCTGGTTTGTCCTGCTGCTGCCGCTTTATTGCCTGGCCTCCACCTTGTGGTCCGAGGCGCCCTCGGAGAGTTTTCGCGGCGCGATCCAGCTCTGGCTTACGGTCATTATCGCTGTCACCATCGCCGTTCGGGTGCCGCCGCGCTCCGCCCTGCGCGGCATATTCATCGTCATGTTCCTGACCATGATCGCCAGCGTGCTGTTTGGCCGCGTGCGCGCCGACATCGGCGCCTGGGTCGGTATTTTCGGTAGCAAGAACGCCTTTGCCAGCGCCGTTTCCGTGTTTCTGCTCGCGTCCCTAGCCACCCTGGGCGACCGGGCCGGCTCGGCGCTGGAACGCTGTGCGGGCCTCGCGGGGCTGCTGCTCGCCTTGCCGCTCATTGTCTTGGCCCAGTCGGCGGGCGCCATCATCGTGGTTCTGCCGGGTGCGGCGCTGATTCTCGCGGTGCTTCTGCTCCGCTGGTTTGCGCCGGCGCACCGCGTGGTCCTTGCCGCCGCCGTCCTGATGCTTGGTGCGGCCCTGGCCCTGGTGGCGGCCGCCTATTGGAACGAGATCATGCGGCTCGTTCTCGCCAGTTCGGGCAAGGACGTGACCCTCACCGGCCGCACCGAGCTTTGGGCCGTTGCCCTCGAGTTCATCGGGCAGCGGCCGCTCTTCGGCATGGGCTATCGGGCGTTCTGGCTGCACGGATTTGCCCCCGCCGAGGCGCTCTGGGCGCAATTCGGCATCGGCAGCCGCAGTGGCTTTAACTTCCACAACACCTATCTCTCCAATGCCGTGGAAATCGGCATTGTCGGCGTTGCCCTCCAGGTCGCGTTGCTGGCGACTGCCCTGCTCCACACCCTGCGCTGGAGCTGGCGCGCCCCCGGCGCTGCCAATGCATTCTTCGCCGGCTATTTGATCATGGTCCTCTGCAGCTCGGCGGTCGAGGTGCAGGTGTTCTATCAGTTCAGCTTCCAAAGCGTGGTAGTGCTGCTGGCCCTGGTTTACGCCATCCGTGCCGGCGGACAGGCAAGACGGCCTCGCTAGAGCAGGTAACGCACGGCTGGGCGAGCCGCCCCCTGCCCAACAACCAGCTTGTCGCGCATAATGCCGCCGGCCACCGCCGCCCAGGCCGTCCCGTCTACCCCCAATTGCCGACAGGCCGCCGCAAGGCCGTGCTGGCGCCGCGTATCGAGAAAGCGGCGCAGCTGGAACTTGGCCCGGGTTTCGCGCCAATGGGCCATCAAGGCCCGCCGGGCTTCAGGCGGCAGCGCGGGTTCACGCAGCAGCGCCTCGTCCACCGCCACCAGCCGCTGCAGGTCCTGGGTGCGGTGCCGCCCGCTGAGGCTCTCCGCCCGCACCAGCGCCCGATAGCCGCAAGAGCGCACCACCGCAAATCGCGCGCCCCGCGCCAGCAAGCGGGCATATAGCTCGTAATCCTCCCCCAGCCGCAGCGCCGGATTGTAGCGCAGCCCCGTGCGCAGCAGCGTTTCGCGGCGCAAGACAGGCTTGAGGAAGCCGTATTCGCCCCGGCTCACCCCCGGCTGCGCCAGATTGCCCCAAACGAACTGTGCGAGGGTCAGCGAAAACGGCGCGCCGGCGGGGCGCGGGGGAATGGGGATATCGGGATCGGCGACAAAGGCGATGTCGTCGGCGAGCAGGTCCCACTCCCCGGTAAATTGCCCGAGCCGGGCGAACCGGCCAGGCAGGAAG
>JAQSXP010000368.1 GCA_029256605.1 Devosia sp.
GAGGTGCTTCTTACCGGCCGCTTCCTTGTCTGGGCCCCACTTGGCCGACGCCAGCCCTCCTGCGGGCACCCGCCTTGGCGTAGTCGGGAGAATATAGAACGGACCATGTCCTTCTAGACACAGGCTGGCTTGCGCCATTGCGCACAGCGGCGAAAGTTCTTAGCGGGGGTCGGTTGGCGGGAGAGGTACCTTCCAAGTCTATGCTGCCACTACATAGCTCGCGAATGGCAGCTCCCGGGATTGCGAGACTTGAGCGTTCACGTCAAAAACTAGGGTCGTGAGCGGCCGATCAGCTATGTTTGGCGACGTCTTGGAGCTTCAGCTGGCTTCCATAAATGCGAATACGAGGTACAGCGTCCAAGTCGAAACCATCGATGCAGCGCACGTTAACGGCCCAACCCTCGAACCGCACTGCACCATCTATTTGTTCCTCTGGCGTGGGAGCACTTGGCTGCCGAAATAGCATTACGCCACATTCCGGGCAGAAATAATCTGCCGCAGTCCGGCTCCCCCAACGGTAAACGCTAAGTCTGCTTAGAGGAGTTAGGAAGCGAATAGCGTCCGGTGGAACCCGAAAGTTCAATGCACCGCGCCGACGACACGCGGAGCAGTCGCATTCCCGCACATGATCGATTTCGGCCTCGATCTCGAACTGCGCCTCACCACAATGACATTGACCACGGTAAATCTGCATTGCCACCTCGGATGCTCGTTCGGCCAACATACTAGCCAACAGCAGCCAATTTAGAACAACGCGTTGCCCGTTCCATAAAGCCGGCCCTAACCCCTCGTCGGGCTGTGGCTGCTTCCGCCTAACTGCAGATCCCCTGCCTCGCGGCTCGGCAGGCGGCCACCAATTACCCGGTTTTCCGCCTTGGTGCTCCCCCTGCCCTCAGCCATCGCCCCGCTCGGGCGATCCATGATGATCTAACCGCACGCACCAAACAACGGAGGCTGGTTGACGCCCACCCACGCCCATAGGGTAGATAGCCGCCAGATCATCCCCAAAGATCGGCTGGTGCGCCCCACCAGCAGGTCGCGCCACCGGACCCATTGCATGACGCCCGATATTGCCGCTATCCAAGCCACCCTGCTCCGCGCCGCCGATGCGGCGGCGGCCTGCACCCTGCCCTTGTTTCGCACGCCGCTGCTGGTCGACAACAAGCTGGCGGAAGGCTTTGATCCGGTGACGGCGGCCGACAAGGGAGCGGAAACGGCCATTCGCGCGGTGATTGCCGAAAAATTTCCCGAGCATGCCGTGATCGGAGAGGAATGGGGCAACACGGGCGAGCACCGGTTTTCCTGGATCATCGATCCGGTGGATGGCACCCGCGCCTTTATTTCGGGCGCCCCGGTCTGGGGCACGCTGATCGGCTTTGCCGTGGACGGGGTGGCCGTGGCGGGGCTGATGAGCCAGCCCTTTATCGGTGAAACCTTTCTGGCGGTTCCCGGCGCGGCCACCTATCGGCGCGGCGCGACCGAAGCGCCGCTGCGCAGCTCCGGGCAAACCGAGCTGGCCGCCGCGCGGGTCTTTACCACGACGCCCGAGCTCTTCCGCACGCCCGAACTGCAAGCCAAGTGGCAGGCCGTGGCCCGCGCCACCCGGCTGCAGCGCTTCGGCATGGATTGCTATGGCTATGCGCTCCTTGCCGCTGGCCATGCCGACCTAGTCGTCGAGCCCTTTCTCAACACCTATGACATTGCCGCGCTCGTGCCGATCATCCGGGAAGCGGGCGGCGCCATTGCCTGCTGGGATGGCAGCGAGCCGACCGGCGGGGGCAATGTGGTCGCCGCCGCCACCCCCCAATTGCTGGAACAGGCGCTCGATCTCGTCAATCGCAGCTGAGGGGAGCCAAACCCGCTTCAGCTCTGCTCGGTGATAAAGGCGTCGAAGGCCGCAAACACCTGGGCGCGGATCGCGTCGGTTTCCATGAACAACTCATGTTGCGCGCCCGGCACCACCATGTGCCGGCCGGTGCGCAGCCGCAGCCCCAGCTCTTCGGTTGTCGGGGTCCAGACCACCCGGTCGCGCGCGGCCGCCAGGATCAGCACCGGCACGCGCAGCTTTTCGGGGAAATCATCGCGCTGCGCCGCTGCCATGGCGGCCATCGCCGCCGCCGTCCACTGGATGGTCGGCGCCCCGATCTCGAGCTCGGGATGGGCCTTGAGCAGCTCCACATTGCGCGTAAACCGCTTCTCGTCTCCCGTCAGGGGATTGTCGGCGAAGGCCATCTTGGTCGCGGCCTTGTCCTGCGGCCGGCGCAGCGGCAACCGCCCGAGGCCCAGAAAGCTGATCGCTCCCAGCAGCCGCGCCGCCCCCACCGTGCCCAAGGGCGGCGATTCCAGCCCCACCATCGGCGAGGACAAGAAGATACGCTCGAACATCAGCCGGTCATTGACCCCGGCAAAAAGGGCGGCGAGCCCCCCCATGGAATGGGCCACCAGATAATAGGGCGGCGGGCAATCGGGCAGCAGGATTTCCCCGTGAAAGCTCTTGAGGTCGCACCAATAGTCCGAGAACTTGTCGACATAGCCCAGCCGCGGATTGCCGATCAGCCGCTCCGAGCCGCCCTGCCCGCGCCAGTCAAAGGTTGCCACGCCAAAGCCGCGCGCCCGAAAATCGGCAATGGTCTCGAAATATTTCTCGATGGTTTCGGTTCGCCCCTGCA
>JAQSXP010000017.1 GCA_029256605.1 Devosia sp.
GGCGGTGGCCTTGGGCTTTTTGGGCTTGGGCAGGGCCTTGGGCTTGGCGGGACGCGGTGGGACCGCAACCAGTTCCAGCTTGGCATCGGCGCCTTCGCCAACCACGGCCACGGTCACCGAGCCGCCATTGACCAGTTCACCGAAGAGAACCTGATCGGCCAGGGGCTTCTTGACGTGTTCCTGGATGACGCGACCCAGAGGACGGGCACCCATACGTTCGTCGTAACCGTGCTCGGCGAGCCAATCGGCGGCTTCCGAGGTCAGGTTGATGGTGACGCCACGCTCAGCAAGCTGACCTTCCAGCTGCAGAACGAACTTCTCGACCACCCGACGGACCACTTCGCGCGGCAGGGGCGCAAAGGAGATGATCGCATCGAGCCGGTTGCGGAATTCGGGCGTGAAGATGCGGTTGATTGCTTCTTCGTCGTCCCCGACTTCGCGCTTGCGGCCAAAGCCGATCGGGCTCTTTTGCAGGTCCATAGCGCCGGCATTGGAGGTCATGATCAGGATCACATTGCGGAAGTCGACCGACTTGCCGTTGTGGTCCGTGAGCTTGCCGTGATCCATCACCTGCAACAGGATATTGTAGAGGTCAGGATGAGCCTTTTCGATTTCGTCCAGCAGCACGACGCAATGCGGATGCTGATCGACGCCGTCGGTCAAAAGACCACCCTGATCAAAGCCGACATAACCCGGAGGGGCACCGATCAGGCGCGACACGGTGTGACGCTCCATATATTCGGACATGTCGAAGCGCAGCAGCTCCACCCCAAGCGTGTCGGCGAGTTGCTTGGCCACTTCGGTCTTGCCGACGCCGGTAGGACCGGTGAACAGGTAAGAGCCGATCGGCTTTTCGGGCTCGCGCAGGCCGGCACGGGCCAGCTTGATCGCGGAGGACAGTGCCGTGATGGCGGCATCCTGCCCGTAGACCACGGTCTTGAGGCTTTGCTCGAGGCTGCTCAGCAGTTCCGCATCGGACTTGCTGACCGATTTGGGCGGGATGCGCGCGATGGTGGCGATGGTATTCTCGATATCCTCGACATCGATCACCTGCTTGCGTTCATCCTCGGTCAGCAGCATCTGGCTGGCGCCGGTTTCATCGATGACGTCGATCGCCTTATCGGGCAATTTGCGGTCGTTGATGTAGCGCGCCGACAGTTCCACCGCCGCCTTGAGGGCATCGTCGGTGTACTTGATCTTGTGGAACTCTTCGAAGTAGGGCCGCAGACCCTTCACGATCTCAATGGCATCGGGGATCGAAGGCTCGTTGACGTCGATCTTCTGAAAACGCCGCACCAGCGCGCGGTCCTTTTCGAAGAACTGGCGGTATTCCTTGTAGGTGGTCGAGCCGATGCACCGGATCGCGCCCGAAGCCAGAGCCGGCTTGAGCAGATTGGAAGCATCGAGCGCACCGCCCGAGGTCGCGCCAGCACCGATCATGGTATGGATTTCGTCGATGAAGAGGACGGCGTGGGGCAGCTTTTCCAGTTCCTTCATCACGGCCTTGAGGCGTTCCTCGAAGTCACCGCGATACCGGGTGCCAGCCAGCAGCGAGCCCATGTCGAGCGAGTAGATCACTGCTTCCTTGAGCACTTCAGGCACGTCGCCCTCAACGATCTTGCGGGCCAGGCCTTCGGCGATGGCAGTCTTGCCCACGCCGGCATCGCCCACATAGATCGGGTTGTTCTTGGAGCGGCGGCACAGCACCTGGATGGTGCGGCGCAGTTCAGCATCGCGACCGATCAATGGATCGATCTTGCCGGCCCGCGCCTTGGCGTTGAGATCAACGCAGAAATCGGCCAGCGCCGAGCTCTTGGCGTTGTCGCCGCGCCCCCCTTCCCCATTACCTTCACCGTCCTCGGCACCACGCACCTTGCGCTCCTCGCTGGGACCAGACTTGGTGATCCCGTGGCTGATGAAATTAACCGCGTCGAGCCGGCTCATATCCTGCTGTTCGAGGAAATAAGCGGCATGGCTTTCACGCTCGGCAAAAATGGCAACCAGCACATTGGCGCCGGTGACCTCTTCACGCCCGGAAGATTGAACGTGGATCACGGCACGCTGGATGACGCGCTGGAACGCGGCCGTGGGCCGAGCATCCTGACCATTGGCAACAATGAGACTGTCGAGCTCCTCATTGATAAAGTCCTCGAGATCGCTCTTGAGCGCGTCAACATCGACATCGCAGCCGGCGAGGACAGCGATAGTGTCGCGATCGTCGGTCAAGGCGAGCAGAAGGTGTTCGAGGGTAGCGAATTCGTGGTTACGCTCGCGCGCCAGGTTCATCGCCTGATGCAGAGCTTTTTCCAGTCCGCGAGAAAATGATGGCATGTGATGTTCCTATTGCTTTTCCATCACGCATTGCAGCGGATGCTGGTTCTTGCGCGCCGTATCCATGACGCGAGTGACCTTGGTTTCGGCGACTTCGTAGGGGTAGATGCCACACTCACCAACGCCCTTCTGGTGAACATGCAGCATGATGCGCATCGCGTCTTCGCGCGATTTATTGAAGACATCCTGGAGCACCAAGATAACGAACTCCATGGGAGTGTAATCGTCGTTCAGCAGCAACACACGATATAGGTTGGGTCGCTTGGTCTTGGGCCGGGTCTTGGTTGCGGTGCCGGATTCCGTTCCGCCGGCATCCTTGTTGTCATCGCCGTCCTTCGGACCGGCATAAGTGGGCAAGTGCTGCAGCCAAGTGGTAGCAGGCGCCTCGCCGATGGGAGCAAGGGGATCGGGTAGTGTCATGGCAAGGCATCTGTCGTGAGGGTAACGAAGCAGCATGGTGGACCCATTATGTAGGAAAATTATGGGCGCTGTTAAGGGTCATCGCTTCTCATATTCGTGACCGGCGAAAAGACCTGATATGACGGGTTTTGCCCGATGCCCATCCTCACGCCACACCATCTCCACATCACGGACAAAATGCTCGGCATTTTACGGAATGGTAATACGCAAGGCCTAGGTTCGGGAATGCGGTGGAGGACGGCGGGGGCGCGTCACCATCCTTGTGTGAGTTGTGTACGGACGTTGGCCGTCCGAGAGTGAAATTGGAGTTGCGGGTGGCTTTTCAGGCGAAATCCCCTTGGCGCGTCGTCCTCGTCCGCGCCTTTGCCGCGATCGTTGTTGCGTTTTCCCTTGCCCTACCTAGCGCCGCCCCTGCCCAGGCTATCGAGAACCTGCGCAAATATGCCGGCATCGTCGTTGACGCCAAATCCGGCCAGGTTCTTTACGAAGAAGCCGGGGACGCGAAGCGCTATCCTGCATCGGTCACCAAGGTGATGACACTTTACGTGCTGTTCCAGGAACTGTCGGCGGGAAACATCAAGCTTTCCACCAAGATGACCGTGTCCAAGCACGCCGCTTCGGCTGTGCCCACCAAGCTTGGCCTACGCGCCGGTGCGACCATCACCGTTGAAGACGCGATCAAGTCGCTGGTTACCCTGTCGGCCAATGACATGGCCCGCGTGATCGCCGAGCACATCTCGGGCTCGGAAAGCAAGTTCGCCGAGCGCATGACCGCCACCGCCCGCGCGCTGGGCATGCGTTCGACCACCTACCGCAATGCCTCGGGCCTGCCAGACGGTGCACAGATCACCACCGTGCGCGACCAGGCGATCCTCGCCATCGCCGTGTACCAGCACTTCCCGAACTACTACGAATTCTTCCAGACCCGGTCGTTCTCCTATGGCAAGCGCACCTATGGCAACCACAACCGGGTGCTGGGCTATATGGGTGCCGTCGACGGCATCAAGACCGGCTATATCAATGCTGCCGGCTCCAACCTGATGACTGCCGCCCGCAAGGACAACCGGCACATCGTCGTGATCGCGTTCGGGTTCAACTCTTCCGCTTCGCGCGACCAGAAGGTGCGCCAGCTCGTTGCCAACTACCTGCCCAAGGGTCGCCGGGGTAACTACCTGCAGACCGCGATGATCCCGCAGCCGGGTCGCCAGGGCAATATCCAGGTGGCCGTGGCCCAGCCGGCCAAGCCCGTATTCGTGATGCCCATGCCCCTGCCCGGCTTCCGCCTCGCGCAGCTCGTGGCTGCCAATGGCGCCCAGGCCCAGCCGCGCGCGCAGCTGCCGCAGCCATCCGAAGCGCCGGTCGTGGTCGCCAGCGCTGCACCTGCACCGGTGGCTCCTGCCCCGATGCCGGCCGACCTGTCGCTGCAGCCCGCCGTGCAGGCCGCCAATGTGCTCGCCGCCCCGTCGCAGACGCCCCAGCCCGCTTATCCCTCGCAGGACGTGATCGGCGCCTGGCTCAGCGACTCCTACAATCTGGGGGCGCCCCCATCGGCTCTCGGCCAGACCGTTCCTTCCGCGCCGCTGGCACCCGAAGAGCGCATTGGTTCGGATGGCGTGCCGATCGATCCGGCGATCAGCGGTTCGGTCAAGATGGCCGCGGCCAATGACAACACCGTGCCGCCCGGCGGCTGGGTGGTGCAGATCGGCGCTGGTCCGAGCGAAGAAAGTGCGCGCGGCCTGTTGAGCGATGCGGCCAGCAAGGTTGGCCAGCTCAGCGACTTCCGCTCCTATGTCGAGCGGTTCGAAAAGAACGGCAAGACCTTCTTCCGGGCCCGATTTGTTGGCTTCGGCGACCGCGACGATGCCACCGAGATGTGCAACCACCTCAAGCAGCAGAACCTGGCGTGTCTCGCCATGCAGAGCTGATCTGCCCGTAAAATCCTGATCCGAGGGGACGCTGTTGCCCTCGCCCCGGATCTTCCATCAAGCAAATTGGCGCCTGTGTTTGGAGTAGCCCAATGAGCGAACGAACCGCCCTGCTGGACCTGGCCAGTTTCATTGGCCGCTCGAGCCTGGTGAGTGATGATATGTCGGCGCGCAACCGGGCCCTAGCCGGGGTCAGCAAGCGCATGCAGCCGCGCCAGGGTCGGCGCAGCGTGGGTGAATTGCTGGGCGTAGTTCTGGCCCTCTCGGCCCGCACCCGGCGGATGGTGCAAGAGCCCGTGCGGAT
This sequence comes from Devosia sp., assembly GCA_029256605.1. GTDB lineage: Bacteria > Pseudomonadota > Alphaproteobacteria > Rhizobiales > Devosiaceae > Devosia. The sequence goes on from JAQSXP010000017.1 coordinate 4,981, forward strand.
CGATCTGGACGTGTTTGCCCCGGGCGGCAAGCGCGCGGTGCTGATCAGCTTTGGGACGGACCGCTAACGCGGCCTGCCGTTCAGGCGTGGCAGGGTACGGCCGAATAGCGCGCATGCGCTGACGGCGGCGCAGCGACGATCTCGGCGGCAGCACGGTGGGTCTCGGCCCGAGCCTTGGCCGGCAAGTTCAGCGATGCCACGAGACTGCGATATTCCTGGCGCGCCGTCATATGCGAATTGGACGGCTGGCCACCCAGCAATTCCTCATCCAGCGGATCAAAGACGGTCATGCCGCTGGCAAAGAGCGAGCGGAAGATCACGCGCTCGCCGATGCCGTCAGCGACGCGGCAGCCGAACCGCCCCGCGATCCGGTCGAGCATGGTTTGCACCTGGCGGGCATTGCGCGAGGAGAGCTGAGAGATGCGGTTGCGCACCAGGATCCAGTCAATGCTTTGGCCATCAACGGCAAGCCGTTCGGAGCGGGCGCGCTGCACCAGACGGGAGTAATGGCTGGTTTCGACGGGCTCGCCGGTGACCGCATCGGTGCGCGCGAGGACGTTGAGATCGATGAGGCTGTCATTGACCGGGGTGACCAGCGTGTCGGCCAGTGAATGGGCGAGCCGGGTCATGTTGGTGTCAAAGCCGGGCGTATCGATCACGAGAAAGTCGACGCGGTCCTCGACCTCGGCCACGGCGCGACGGAAGACGTCGAACTCGGCGCGGTGGTTTTCCTTGACCGAGTCGCCCCAGGCGGCCGGCAGGTGGAAATGCTTGGGGCTGGGCAGGCCCAGCTTGTGTTCGCTGTTCCAGGCGCGGCGGTTGCGGACATAGTGGGTGAAGGTTTGCTGGCGGCTATCCACATCGATGGTGGCCACCCGGTGCCCCTGGTAGAGCAGGAAAATTGCCAGGTGGAAGGCAGTCGTGGATTTGCCCGACCCGCCTTTTTCGTTTCCAACCACAATGACATGTGCGCCTTGCCGTGCCATTCGCTGCTCCATCTTGGCCCGAAAGACTCGGGGCTCGTTCATGGGCAGAGAAGCGCGCCTATGGTTAACAAAGCTTAAACAGTGGGCGCCCGACTGTACCAGCCCTGCTCACAAGCACGACAGTGCGGCAGATTTCCCCCGGTTAAAGCAGGCCGAGCTTGGCCAGGTCAGCCGCGATCTGCAGCGTGCCGGCGTTCTCATTGGCGCCGAGATCGGGGGGCGCGTCCTTGGGATCGAGATAGCGCCAGCCCTGGAAGGGGCGCTTGGGGTACGGAACCGTGCGGACCATGTCGCGGCTCATGATGATGTCGCAATAGTTTTTCCCCTCCTCGTCGGTATAGGGAGCGAGGCGCAGAATGGGCTGGCGCAGCACGATGGAGCCGGCGATCACCCAATAGATCGAGGATTGTCCCTCCATTTCGGCGGCGCGGCGCGGCATCATCCGGGTGCGGTGGACATGCACGTCCTCGCCGTAGTCGGCACCCCACCAGTGAGCGCGCTCGTCGCGGAAACTTTCCAGCTCCTCGACACTGGCGACGCCAACCGACAGCTTGACCATATGGATCATGCGAGGCTCCCCCGCGGCACGACGCCCTGAATGACGTCGATCTCGTCATCATCGACGATCCACGGCTCCTGGAGGGCCAGCGCCAGCCATTGCTGGAAGGCCGGCAAGGCATAGATGGCGGCGACATAGTCGTTCAGGGTGTCGGAGACCGGCAGCGCATAGGTGCGGATGCGGGTGGCGATCGGCGCGTACATAGCGTCGGCGGCGGTAAAGGCGCCGAACAGGAATGGGCCGCCAGACCGCGACAGCAGATCCCCCAGGGAGTGCTCAAGGCGCTGCAAGTCCTTGGCGACGACGTCGGCACTGACGCGGCCGGGATGGCTCGCGCGCAGGTTCATCGGAGCGTAAGTGCGCAGCGCAGTGAAGCCGGCATGCATTTCGGCCGAAGCGGCGCGGGCCAAGGCACGTTGGGCGCGGTCTTCGGGCCAGATGCGCTTTTCCGGGAAGCAATCCGCAAGGTATTCGATGATGGCGATGGTTTCGGGGATGGCCAAGTCCCCGTCCAGCAAGAGCGGCACCCGGCCGGTGGGGGAGCGCTGGGCCAGCACATCGCGGAACCCCTCCCCCGACAGCTGGAGCACTTCATCCTCAAACGGGATCTCGAAATGCGCCATGACCAGCCAGGGCCGCAGGGACCAGCTGGAATAGTTGCGGTTGCCGATCAGCAGCTTCATCGAACTCTCCAAAAAAGAAGGGCGCCCTTTGCCATGGGCGCCCTCCAAAATGCTATGGGTGAAAAACTTTGGCGCTTAAAGGCCCGCAACGACAGAGAAGACCAGTCCCATTGACGCCAGGCAAACCATGGTCCAGGTCGCCGCACGCCACATAGAAGCTCTCGGATGAGTGCGCATTATCGCTCCTTACAAGCTATTCACTCGGGGGTCACACCCCAGCAGCAAAACGTTAACCCTGACGAATTGTTCTGGCAAGCGGCCAAACTGCAACACTCAGGACCACCGCCCTCGCTACAGGACGGATCGTAGTTGCTTTAACTTGGCAGAGAATAAGCGCGTTCCCCGCAAGGCTGTTGATATTTTGTTAAAGTTTTAACGAGTTTCAAAAGAGGCCAAACCAAAGCCCGGCTATGGCGAGGAAGGCGAAGAAGCCAACCACGTCGGTGATGGTGGTGACGAACACCGCCGAGGCAATGGCCGGATCGGCCTTCAGGCGATCAAGAAGCACTGGGATCAGAATGCCCGCGGTGCCGGCGACGACCAGGTTGATCACCATGGCCAAGGCGATCACGGCGCCCAGTTGCGCATCCCCGAATCGGAGGGCGGTCACCAATCCCACCAGAATGGCGAAGATGATGCCATTGGCGAGGCCCACCACCATTTCTCGGGTGATGAGGCGACGCAGGCGGCTGCCGTCGAGTTCGCGCATGGACAAGGCGCGCACGGTGACGGTCATGGTCTGGGTTCCCGCATTGCCGCCCATGGAAGCAACGATGGGCATCAGCACGGCAAGGGCGACCATCTGTTCAATAGTGGCATCGAACAAGCCGATCACCACCGAAACCAGGACGGCGGTGATCAGGTTGATCACCAGCCAGGGGACACGGCTACGGATTGTGTCCGCCGTGGAATCGGAGATGTCCTCGTCACCAACGCCCGCGAGCAGCTTGATGTCCTCATCGGCTTCTTCGTGAATGACGTCGACGATGTCGTCGATGGTGAGCACGCCGACCATGCGGCCACTCTCATCAATGACCCCAACTTCAACCAGGTCATAGCGCTCGAAGTCGCGGGCAGCCTCTTCCTGATCCTCTTCAGCCCGGACCAGAATCACCTGCGTGTTCATGATCGCATCGATCTTGGTGACTCGGGGAGAGCGCAGGAACTTGTCGAGCGGAATGGTGCCGAGCACCTTGTAGGCGGCATCGACGACATAGATCTGGTAAAATTCGTCCGGCAGATCCCCTTCCGCGCGCAGATAGTCGATGGTCTGGCCCACCGTCCAAAAAGGTGGAATGGCAATGAAGTCAGTCTGCATCCGCCGGCCGGCGGAATCCTCGGGGAAATCGAGACTGCGCTTGAGGCTGAGCCGTTCGAAGGTGGGCAGGGCCGAGAGAACCTCGTCGCGGTCTTCCTGCTCGAGATCCTCGAGAATGGTGACGGCATCGTCGTTGTTGAGGCCGGTGACGCCGCGTGCGATCTCGGCATTGGGAATGGCATCCATCAACTCGATGCGGATGCTTTCATCGACCTCGGTCAGCGCCGAGAAGTCGAATCGGTCGCCCAGGGTGCGAACCAGCAGGATCCGTTCATCGGGGTTGAGCGTTTCGAGCACATCGCCGATGTCGGCAACATGCAGAGGCTCCATAACACTGGCGACGTCCTCCGCCCTGCCCGCTTCGAGATAGGCGCGCAGGCGCTCCAGCCACAGCGGGCTGATGCGGTCTTCGCTGTTGCGAAGCGCGTCGGGGTCAACCACGGCCTCGGGGCCGGGTGCGGTGTCGAATTCTGTGCTCACTGGAAGCCCTTGGTGTTGCGAGTTTCGGGGGCGCGCCAAGCTGTAGCCAATCAAGGAGCGATGCGCCAGACTAGCTGGCGTTGTTTTCAAGCACTGCACCAATGCAGCGCCGCACGACAAGGAATAGCGCGATGCCCGCCACGGAAGAACTCGACCAAGTCTTTGTTCGGATTGAGAGGATCGCCGAGCAGCGCGCCCTGCCCGGCGTTGAGCGTTCAACCAGCTACGGCACGCCAGCGCTCAAGGTGGGCGGGGCGACGTTCGCCCGGCTCAGGGATGAGAGCACTCTCGTGCTGCTGTGCCCCGAAGAGCCCAAGGCGCTGCTGATGGAGATATCGCCGGAGATCTATTTCGAGACCGACCATTATGTGGGCTGGCCGGCGGTGCTGGTTCGGCTTGATCGGATCGGCGACGAGGAACTGAGCCTGCGGATCGAGGATGCCTGGCGCAGCAAGGCGCCCGAGAAGCTCGCGGCACAACGCCCACTAACGCCACCGCGCTGATGCCAGCCCAGAAACAAGAAAGCCGCCCCGGAGGGCGGCTATTCTGGTGTCACCCGGGGTGACTGGTGCGGTCGAGAAGACTCGAACTTCCACATCTTGCGATACAGCGACCTCAACGCTGCGCGTCTACCAATTCCGCCACGACCGCACGTCCTGGTAGAAGCGACGCCCTGGGGCGCAGCGAGACGGGGTTTAGCAAAGGTCCTTGAGAACCTCAAGCGCTTAAATTGCTTATCAAACAGATCGGTGGAAAACTTTCCCCGGCCCGGCTCAGAAGCGCTTGCTGACCTTGTTGCGGACCAGAACCTGGAGCCGACCATCGTCGACGCTGACCTCGCCATGGGCGACAAGGGTGTTGTTGGCGTAGATGTGGAGCGGATCGCTTTCGAGCGCATCCAGTTCGATCACGGCGCCGCGGCCCATGCGCAGCAGATGGTGGATGGGCATAGTGGTGGCGCCCAGTTCGACCGTGATTTCCACTTCAATATTGTCGAGAGTGTTCATAGATATCGGATCAACCCCAGCGCCACAGAAAGGCGATCCTCAGCTCATCATGGTTAGTGAACCGTTAACGGCACCCGTAGGCTGTGCCGGCCCCGACAAATTGCGGCGTGCTGATTCCCGGCCGGTTGAGTGGATGATTTCATCCGCCCCTGTGCCCTACCCGCTTGCCCTTGAAGCCATGCGCGAGCGCGCTGCGGCCATCGCCGCCGGTGCGGCCGAGGAGGCCGTTTGGTTGCTGGAGCATCCACCGCTCTATACCGCCGGTACGTCGGCAGTACCGGGCGACCTGCTGACCGACCGTTTCCCGGTATTTGAAGCTGGGCGCGGGGGGCAATTCACCTATCATGGCCCCGGGCAGCGCGTGGCTTATCTGATGCTCGACCTGCGCGAGCGGGGGCGCGATATCCGCTGCCTCGTGCAAGGGCTTGAGGGTTGGATCATCGATACACTTGCGGCCCACAACATAACGGGCGACCGCAGCGAGGGGCGCATCGGGGTGTGGGTCAAGCGTCCCGACAAGGGCCCTGACCGGCAGGACAAGATCGCGGCACTTGGAGTGCGCGTATCGAAATGGGTTACGTTTCACGGCATCTCGCTCAATATCGCGCCGGACCTGAGCCATTATGACGGGATCGTGCCGTGCGGGATCACCGACCAGGGCGTGACCAGTTTCGAAGATTTGGGGCAACTGGTCTCGATGCCCGAGGTCGACACTGTGTTGCGGGCGCAATTTGAGCGCCGGTTCGGGCCAACGCGTGACGGTCTGGCGGAAATGCTTGTGCCCGAAAGCATGACTGACCAAGTTGTGGCTTAAGCGAATCGCGCCAAGCTCGAGGAAAACTGCAATGACGCTCGACGACCTTAAACGCCTGTTCAGCCGGCAGACCTTGTTCAAGCTGGACGCGATCCTGGCGCCCAAGCTGGTGCCGATCCTTTATGCCCTGGGGCTTGCCGGCATCCTGCTCTGGGCAGTCAGCCACTTCTTCTGGGCCTTCGGCTTCGGCTTTGGCCACGGGCTGTGGGGACTGCTCGAGATCGCCGTGTTCGGCCTGCTGCTGTTCGTGGGCCTGCGCATCGGCTGCGAGGCTCTGCTGGTCTGGTTCAAGACCCATGAAGGCCAAGCTGAACCCGTCACCCGCTCGCGCTATTCGAGTTCGCTGCTCGATGAAGTGCGCGACGCCATCCGCGACCTGGCGGAAGCCGGGGAGGAACGGGAGTTCGTGGCAGCCGATGAGCGTGTGCTCGATGCCGTCGATGCGTTGACGGAGATGGAAACGGATGCGGAAACCGGAGAAACGGTTCGCGCGCCAGCAACCCGGGCGGGCGAAGTGTTCAAGCCGCGCCGCACCGCCAAGCGGACGCCCCGGATCAACACCGAGGAATAGGCTTTCACGCCAACCAAAAGCTCAAAAGAAGAGGCCGCCCCGAGCAGATCAGGGCGGCCTTGCTGTTTTGTCCGGCGAAATCAGACCCGGTTAAGGGTGCGATTGCCAGCGCGGGTATCAATCGCCCAATCGCCGGGGCCGGCAAACACCAGGTAAAGGAAGATGAAGCAGTACAGCGCTGCAGCATCGCCGCCATTGCCGACGGGCCAGAAGTTCTGGGGGAAGTGGACCATGAAATAGGCCACTGCCATCATGCCCGACAGCACAAAGGCGACCGGACGGGTGAGGAACCCAACCAGGATCAGCAGACCACCAAAGGTCTCGAGAATGCCGGCAATCAGGAACAACCCTTCGGGGGTGCCCATGCCGGGAACCGGGAAACCAAACAGCTTCTGGGTGCCGTGTTCAATGAACAGCAGGGCGGTAACGATGCGAAGCACGGCGAGGGCCTGCGGCGCGTAGGCGGAGAGACGATCGAACAAGTGTGCCTCCTTTAGGCAAAGTGCTGCGCCGGTTTGACGCATTCAACCCTGCTAGCCTAGGTGGATCATTGTTAAAATCTGACCATATACGCACACACTGTTCACCAACCGCACCCGACCCCGCATGTGGTGCAGGCCTGCTTCACGGCAGCGTCAAGGCCGGTTGATTGCGCTTTGGACACAATTTCTGTATGAGGACGCCAATCCTTAACATCGGAAACCGTGCTCAATGAGCCAAGCGCCAAAAATTGGCCTCGTCAGCCTCGGCTGCCCCAAAGCCCTTGTCGACAGCGAACGCATCATGACGACGTTGCGCGCGCAGGGCTATTCGTTTTCCCGCGACTACGAGGGCGCCGACATCGTACTCGTCAATACCTGCGGCTTTCTCGACAGCGCCAAGCAGGAAAGCCTCGAAGCGATCGGGGAAGCGCTCAACGAGAATGGCCGCGTGATCGTCACCGGCTGTCTGGGCGTCGAGGAAGAGCTGATCCGCCAGACCCATCCCAGCGTGCTCGCCGTTTC
>JAQSXP010000369.1 GCA_029256605.1 Devosia sp.
CCAGCACCCCGACGGCGGCATCGAACTCGATGCGGCGGCGGGCTCGGCGATAGGCGGCTTCCTCGTCCTGCCCCCACTGGCCGATCTGGAAATCCTCGTCGAGATGGGCGGCGGTCCAGACATGATCGGGGGTAAAAAGCTTGTGCCAAAGGCCCAGCGCTAGCAGCCCCGAGCCGGTGAGCCCGGTGATGGAGACGAGTGCCGTCAGCACCAGCAGGTTTTCGCTTTCGAGCTCTTCGGCGAGCCGGCTCAGCGTTGCTGCAGGTTGTTCCTGGTGCACAATGCCGACCGTTGGCTGGAAGCGGACGCCAAAATGGCGGGCCAGTGACACGAGTGCGTTGTCCCACACGGCTTCCTGTTCGGCCACCAGCTCGCGCGGAGCCTCGGCGCGGTAGAGCATCAGGTCGCCGCCAGCGAATTTGATGATCTCGGCGCGCAATGCGGGCACCAATTCCTCGCCGCTTTCGATGGCTGAATTGATCAGCCGGACGGTGGGCATGGTGGTGGCGTCGATGCGCTCGCCCTGGGCCGCCCATTCCTCGGCCATGGTGGTGGCAATCCCGGCAGCGGGCACGACGATGGGCAATTTGCGCCCGGGCGTGCGCGTGGGGCGACCATCGAGGGTGACGACGAAGCCACCGTCAACCGGAGCGACGCCCACGTCCTTGTAGAAGCGGACGGGGAGCTCGACCTTGTCGAGTTCCTGGGCGCGGCCATAGCCGTCATCGAGGTGCTTCTGGATGTCTTCAAGCTGGTCGCGCATGCTCTTGCTCCATCAGCTGTTCAATCGCGGCGTCGAGCTGATCGAACGTGTCGATCAGGATATCGGCTCCGGCCGCGAGCAATTCATCGGCTTCGTGATAACCCCAGCTAACCCCGATCGCCCATGCGCCGGCAGCCTTGCCCATCTCGATGTCAAAGGTGGTGTCGCCCACCATGATCGTATCGGTGGCCAGGGCGCCGCGTTCGTCCATGGCGCGATGGATCATGCCGGGGTGAGGCTTGGAGGGATTGTGGTCGGGCGTCTGGAAGCTGACGAAATGACCGGCAATGCCATGCAGCGCCAGGATGCGCTCGACGCCAGCCAAGCCTTTGCCGGTGGCGATGCCGAGTTCGGTATCGCTGCGCACGCGCAGCCGGTTCAAAGCATCAAGCGCGCCGGGGAACAATGCCTCGCGGCTGCTGTCGGCTACGAGCGAGGCGCGATAGTGGGCTTTGTAGGCATCGACCATGGGATCGATGATGGCGGGATCATCATTGCCGGCCAAACGGCCCAGCGCCAGTGGCAGCGACAAGCCGATGACCCGGCGCGCTTCGGCTGGGGTGGGTGGGCGCAAACCGGCATCCTCGAAGGTGCGCGCCATGTGCTCGGCAATCAGGGCCTGCGTGTCGATCAGGGTGCCGTCCATGTCGAACATGACAAGGGTCATGCCGCTTCCTCCGGATCATCGCCCTGAACATCATAGCGGTCGGGATCAAAGCCGAGCGCCTCAAAGCTCTGGCGCATATGGGGCGGCAGCGGGGCCGAGATATCGAGGCGCTTGCCACCACGCAGGGGCAGAGCGATGCGGCGGGCGTGAAGATGAAGCCCCTGCCCCAGTCCTTCGGCGGGCTGCCAGTTCTCGATATTGAAATAGCGGGGGTCGCCGATGATGGGGGTGCCGAGCTGGGCCATGTGGACGCGCAACTGGTGGGTGCGGCCGGTGACGGGCTTGAGGGTCACCCAGGCAAAGCGGCGGCTGGCGGTATCAGTGGTGGAATAATAGCTGGTGGAATGCTGCGCGCCGGGCGTGCCGTTGCGCACCACGACCATCTGCTCACCATCGGTGGTCGACTGCTTGGCCAAAAAGCAGGAGATCTCGCCTTGGCGCGGCGTGGGATTGCCCGCGACGATGGCCCAGTAGATCTTGCGGGCCGAGCGGGAGCGGAATACCGAGCCGAAATGGCTGGCGGCAGCATGGGTCTTGGCGACCACAAGGCACCCCGAGGTGTCGCGGTCCAGCCGATGCACCAGCCGGGGGGCTTCGCCCTTTTTGTTGGGCAGGCTCTTGAGCATGCCATCGATATGCCGCTTGGTGCCGCTGCCGCCCTGTACGGCAAGGCCGGCGGGCTTGTTGAAGACGTAAATATCGTCGTCCTCATACAGGATGAGGTCGCGCAGGAACTGCGCGTCGGCATTGCTGACCTTGGGGGGCCGGGGCGCTTCGGCATCGTCGATGGGCGGGATGCGCACGGTCTGACCGGCCGACAGCCTCGTGCTGGTTTGCACCCGGCCCTTGTCGACGCGCACCTCGCCATTGCGGATCAGCTTTTGCAGCCGTCCGAAACCAAGCTGGGGGAAATTCTGCGCAAACCAGCGATCCAGACGCATACCGTCTTCATCGCCGCTCACTTGGCGCTGCTGCACCGCACTCATGTCAGGCTGCCTCGCGTGACCAAAAGCCCCAGATACAGCCCCGCCACCGAAACAGCAACCGATGCCAGCACATAGAGAGCGGCCTGGAGGAGTGCGCCGCGCTCAATCAGCGTCAAAGTGTCCAGCGAGAAGCTCGAAAACGTCGTGAAACCGCCCAGAACGCCCACTGCGGCAAAGAGCCTCGCTTCCTCAGCCCAGCTCGGGCTCCAGCGCACAAGCGAGCCGACCAGCAGCCCCATGGC
>JAQSXP010000370.1 GCA_029256605.1 Devosia sp.
ACGAGGCGCAGCACGCCTTCGCTGACGGTGAAGGCGCGGGCGATCTCGACCATCTGGCGGCGGCCGATGGAGAGGTCGGAAACTACGGTGTCGGGCGAAATGTCGTGGCCGGGAAAAATGCGCTCCAGCATGGCGCTGATCAGCGCACCGGCCTTTTTGCGCCAGCCCCAGCCCTTGATGGAGGGGTGAAGGATGCGCGTGTTCTCCGCCACTGTGAGGTTGGGGCACAAGGACAATTCCTGAAACACGCAGCGCAGCCCCAGGGTTTGCGCCAGGTGCACCGAAATCTGGTCGTATTGCTGCCCGCCAACCTGGATGCGGCCCTGATCGGGCCGCAGCGTGCCGGCAAGGACATGCATCAAGGTCGACTTGCCGGCCCCGTTATGGCCGACAAGTCCGAGGCACTGGCCCCCGGCGATCAACAAGTTGACGTCGGACAGGGCGCGCACCGCGCCAAAGGAGCGGGAAACACCCGCCAGCTCAATTGCCGATCCGTTTGGCGCGGTCATGGCTTACTTCTGCTCTCGCCTAGAGGTTGTCTGCGATGGCCTGGATGGCTTCCTCTTGCGAGTATTCCTTATTGGCAACGCCGCCGACAGGCGTGTTGGCAACAGCTTCATCCAGCGTTTCCTGGGTGACGGTCAGGTAGGGGACGGTCACGTCCTTGGGGATTTCCTTGCCGTCGAGGATCTGCTGGGCAACCCAGAAGGCAAGGGTCGAGATGCCGGGCGCGATGGTGCCGGACCAGGTCTCGTAACCATTGGCATCGCGCTGCTCCTGCCACCAGGCCAGCTCGTCCTGACGGTTGCCCATGATGATGATCGGCACGTCACGGCCGGCAGCACGGAAGGCCTGAGCGGCGCCATAGCCGTCGCCGCCCTGGGTAACGATGGCATCGATCTCGGGCAGCGAGGGCAGCACGGTCGACACAGCGCGCTGCGCCGTGGCCTGATCCCAGTTGCCGGTAGCTTCACCCACGATGGTGAAGTTCGGGTGAGCCTTGACGCCTTCGGCGATACCTTCATGAATGAGGTTATCGATGGAAGTGCCGGCAAGACCACGGATTTCCAGGAGATTACCGCCTTCAGGGAGACGGCCGGCGAGATAGTCGAGCTGCTGCTGGCCGAGCTGCTTGTAGTCGACCGCCACGCGCCAGGCGCAAGGCTCGGACACGGTGCCATCGAAGGAGACAACGACGATGCCGGCATCGCAGGCGGCCTTAACGGCGCCGTTTAGAGCGTCGGGGGAGGCGGCATTGATGACAATGGCGTCATAGCCCTGCAGGATCAGGTTCTGGACCTGGGCAGCCTGGGTGGGCACTTCCTGATCGGCGGTGGTGAAGGTGTCGACGGCCGCGACGATCCCGTCGGCAACGGCCTGGCTCGTCACCTTCTCCCAGCTTTCGAGCATGGCCTGACGCCAAGAATTACCGGCATAGTTGTTGGACAGGGCAATGCGCTTGCCCGATGTTTCGGCATGCGCGATGCCGGTCAGGCTGGTCGACGCCAGAACTGCAGTCAGCAGAATTAGTGAACGCTTCATTGATATTCCTCCTCGCCGCCAGGCGGCCCTATGAACCCCTCGTCAGCTCGCGCAACACCTGAGCAGCTTACCTGCTTCTTTGGACGGGTCGCTTCGCACCAGGTTGTCGGATGCGAGCTGGCTCTGTTCTGTCCGATTTCGTAGTATATAGGATATTGATTAGCAAGCTGGCTTGTGGTGGTTTGCAGAGCAGGTTGCTGATGGGGAGCCGTGAAGATGTGGCGGGACTGCCTTGTGCTGCAGGACGCGCCATCGGAAAGGACGATTATGCCGGCGGCGGACAAGACCCTCGATAAGACCAGCCTGGCCGAGCAGGCCTATAATCACATTCGCAACCTGGTGCTCGATCAGGCCGTCGAGCCCGGCGAGGTGATCGGCATCGATGTGATCGCGAGCAAGCTGGGCGTGTCCCAGACCCCAATCCGGGAAGCCCTAGCGCGCCTTGAAGGGGACCGGCTCGTCGTACGGCTGCGCAATGGGCGCTACAAGGCGGCGCCGGCCATGTCCCTGCTCGACTACGCGCATCTGTTTCAAACGCGCTTGCTGCTGGAGCCTGCGGCCGCCGCTCTCGCGGCGCAGCATCGTACCGAGCAGACCATTGCGACGCTCGAGCAGTCGATCAAGGGAATCAACTCGGCCGGACGGGGCCCACGCAGCCAGCTGTTCGTGAACTTCGTGGACGCCGACGCCCTGTTCCACCAAACCATCGCCGCCGATTGCGGCAATATCTTTATTACCGGGGCCTTGGCCCAGCTGCAGGCCAATCATCGTATTGGCCCGCTTTATCGCAATCGTGGCGTGGTCGATGCCGATGCCGTGATTGCCGAACATACAAAGATCTGCGCCGCGGTTCGCGCCGGCGATGCCAAGGGCGCCGAAGACGCCATGCGGCATCACATAGAGCGGGCACGCGACGTCATCCTGGCCTGGGTGGAGGATGCCCCGGCCGAGCATGATAGCACCAAAAAAGGGTAGGAGATCCCCATGCCGTTCATCAACATTCGACTCGTCCGGGAGGTCATCGCTGATGATCCCGAAGGCAAGAAGGCCCAGATCGCGCGCAAGGTGAGCGACGCGGTGACCGAAGCGACGGGGCTGGCGCCCGAGGATGTCTGG
>JAQSXP010000371.1 GCA_029256605.1 Devosia sp.
CATAGCGGCCGTCAATGCGCTGCGCTCGCGCTACACCTACGTGTTCACGACCGGCGGCATCGGGCCGACGCATGACGATATCACCGCCGATGCGATTGCTAAGGCTTTCGGGGTGGCGCTGCCGATCAACCCCGATGCACGGGCAATGCTCGAAGCGCGCTGGCGCGAAACCGGGACTGAGGTCAACGAAGCGCGGTTGCGTATGGCGCGCATTCCCGAGGGCGCTGATCTCATCGTCAACAGCGTCAGCGCCGCGCCAGGGTTCCGCATCGGCAATGTGCATGTGATGGCCGGGGTGCCGATCATCATGCGCGCCATGCTCGAGGCGCTGGCGCCGACGCTTCAGGGCGGCAAGCGCGTCCTGTCCGAAACGGTGCGCGCGGCGGTTGGCGAGGGCACGGTTGGCGGCCCCTTGGGCGAATTGCAGGCACAGTATCCCGATGTGAAGATGGGCTCCTATCCGCAGATGGGGCATGGCCGGGTGATGACCGAGCTGGTGCTGCGCTCCTCGGATGCGCAAAGGCTGGCCGAGGCGACCGAGAAGGTGCGCGCCATGGTGGATGCGGCACATCGCGCCGCGGGTGTGGACGCGCCGCAAGACTGATTGGCGTTGCACCCCAGGTTTGCTAAGGAAGCGACCTCTTTCGAGCGCCTCCCTGGCCTCGGGACGCGTATGGAGATCGATTTGAGCAACCCTTACCAGAAGAATTTTCCCGTCACCTGGGATCAGTTCCATCGTGATAGCCGCGCCCTTGCCTGGCGCCTGATGGGCATGGGGAATTTCGACGCGGTGGTGGCTATCGCCCGTGGCGGTCTCGTGCCCGCGACCATTGCGGCGCGCGAGCTCAACATCCGGGTGGTGGAATCGGTTTCGGTGAAATCCTATGATCACCAGAACAAGGGTTCGGTGAAGGTTCTCAAGCCGATCGCACCGCAGATCATCGAAATGGCGCAGGGCGGGGGCAAGGTGCTGATCGTCGACGATCTGGTGGATACCGGCAATACGGCGCGCGCCGTGCGCGACATGCTGCCAGGTGCCCATTTTGCCACCGTTTATGCCAAGCCGATGGGCCGTGAGCTGGTTGATACTTTCATCACTGAAGTCAGCCAGGACACCTGGATCTTCTTCCCGTGGGATCTGGACGTGGCCTATGTCGCCCCGATCAGCGGCGGCACCGACTAAGCACGAGTTCCGGCACTGCTGGAACCCGAACGCGGGCGTGGTGGAATGGTAGACACACCGGACTTAAAATCCGGAGGGGGTATCCCCGTGCGGGTTCGAGTCCCGCCGCCCGCACCAGAACTGGACAGTCATGTTTGAACGAATTGAAACCGGCATCGCGCCTTCTTCGGCTCCCGTGAACGATGCGGTACGCGCCGGCAAACAGATTTGGCTTGTGGCCGTGGCTGAAGACCCGGCAACCGGTGAAATCGTCAGCGGCGATATCGAGCTGCAAACCGAGCGCGCCATCGGCAATCTCGAGATCGCCATGCGTGCGGCAGGGGGCACACTGGCCAATATCGTTCAGGTGCAGGTCTTTCTGATCGACAAGGCCGATGCGGCAGGCATGAACCGCGCCTATGCCCGGCACTTCCAGCCGCCTTATCCCGTGCGTGCAACGGTGGTGGTCAAGGAACTGCTCGCCGAGGGCTTGCGCGTCGAGATGCTTGCTACTGCTGTGCTGAGCTAGCCGTGCTGCTCAAACGCGAACTACTCGAGGACATCAAGGCCGGCAAGGTCGATCTGGTGTTTAGGCGCTGGAGTCGGCCGACCGTCCGGGCCGGCGGCACGCTCAAGACTAAGATTGGCATCCTTTCCATCGACGCGATGGATGAGATGGACCCGGCCAACGTGACCCTCGCCGATGCGCAGCGGGCGGGCTTTGCCGATCTCGATGCGTTCCGGCGCTGGCTCGACAGCATGAAGCCGGGCCATCTGTTTCACCGCATCCAGCTGCGCTATCTGGGCGAGGATCAGAACGGCACGGGTGCCTGAAACAGCGTGAACTCGCCGGTGGTCGGGTGGGTGAAGCCAAGCTCGGCGGCATGCAATTGCAGCCGGTCGGCAAAAGGCGTCACCCAGGATCACGTGGCCGATGGCCATCATATGCACTCGTAACTGATGGGTGCGGCCGGTTAGGGGATGGAGGCGCACTCGGGTGGCTGCCGTTTCGCGTTCCAGCACAGTCCACTCGGTCTGGGCCGGCCGACCGTTTTCCCAATCGACGCGCTGCCGGGGCTTGTTGTCCCAATCCGTGGCGAGCGGCAAGTCCACGAGGCCGGTATCGGCCTCGATCAGGCCGCTTACGCGGGCAACATAGCTCTTCTTGGTCTTCCGGTGCTCGAACTGCGAACCGATGCGCCCATGGGCGCGCTTGTTGAGCGCCATGACGAGAACGCCAGAGGTGTCCTTGTCTAGGCGATGGCACATGCCGGCCGTGGGCCAGGTCTGGCGGGCGCGGTATTCGAGGCAATCCCACAAGGAGGGGTCCTTGCCTGGCACGCTGAGCAGTCCGCTCGGTTTATCGAGCACCAGAATGTCGTCATCCGCATGGATGACCGAAAGGTAGGGCTCGAGGGGCGGGTGGTAGTTGAGGAGGGTGGGCATTGGACCGGGCATGGCGCGATCTAGCAGGTCCTGAGGTGCAGGCATAGCCGACAGGACAGCGCATTGCGGAACCATGTCGAGGGCACACCGTTTATTAAACAACACCAACCATAGGAGCTTTCGATGCATAAGGACGAAGCAAAGGGCGCCGGTAACCAGGCCAAGGGCGCGATCAAGGACGCCGTTGGCGGGCTGACTGGCGACGAACGTCTCCAGGCCGAAGGCAAGGCTGACAAGGCGGAGGGCAAAGTCCAGCAGAAGGTCGGCGAGGTAAAAGACGCCGCTCGGGACATGCTTAAAAAGTAGCATATTTTGCCGTAACGAATTTCAGAGGCCGCCCATTGGGCGGCCTCTACTGTTTCGTGGTACGCGGTGAGAGGTTGCTAAATGCTCTGTTCGCGGGATTGTCCGGCTGTGGAACTATGACAGTGGGGTCGTGCTTGATCCTGCAATCAAGCAAAGGAGCGCAGCCTTGGGTTTCAAGTTTCAACCACGCGAAGAGGGCGCCGGTGCCGGCGTTCGCCGTATTGCACTGGAGCAGGTGGAAGCTGCGCTCGCGGAGGCCAAGGACCTTTCCGATCCTGACGAGACGATCCATTCACTGCGCAAGCGCTGCAAGAAGCTGCGTGGGTTGTTGCGCCTGATCAAGCCCAGGTTCAAGCACTTTGCCCAGGAGAACGCCGCAGTGCGCGAGGCCGCCAATGGTCTGGCGGGGAACCGC
Organism: Devosia sp.; assembly: GCA_029256605.1. Classification (GTDB taxonomy): domain Bacteria; phylum Pseudomonadota; class Alphaproteobacteria; order Rhizobiales; family Devosiaceae; genus Devosia. The sequence goes on from JAQSXP010000371.1 coordinate 3,330, forward strand.
GACGCGGCAGTCATGATCAAGACGTTGGAAAGCCTGCGCGAGGACGACATCAATCTGCCCATCAGCGCGGTGCGGGCCTTGCTGCAGGCCAATAATGAGGCGTCTGGCGAGCAAGGCGACCCGGAAACCCTTGCCGATGAGTTCAGTACACGGTTCGGGGATTTACGCGAGCGTATTCCAAATTGGAGCGTGCGCGGGCATGGCTTCGATAGTCTGGCCGAAGGTCTGCATGACAACTACCGGCGGATGCGCCAGGGCATGGAAGCGGCTGCCGACAGCGACGATCCCGTGCAGTTTCACGAATGGCGCAAGGCGGCCAAGTATTTCTGGCATCATCTGAGCCTGCTCAGTGCCTGCGCCCCAGCCATGACCAAGCCTTATCGAGCGGGCGTTGCCGAGCTCGAAACTACCTTGGGCAATCATCATGACCTCACGGTTCTCGAGGACTTCGTCGGCGGGCTCTCTGATCCAAGCGTTCCCTCGATCCTGATCACGATCCGGCAAAGGCGCGATCATCTTGGGCAGGAAGCGATTGCCCTCGGCCGTCAATTGGGCGCGGAAAAGCCAGATGCGCTGGTGGGCCGGCTGGGGCAATATTGGGCGCTGGCCAAGAAGGGGCATTGAGGTGGGGCAAGAGATCGAACGCAAGTTCCTCGTGCGGTCGGACGAGTGGCGCAGCCTGGCCGACGAGGGGCGGCTGATCCGGCAGGGTTATTTGTCCAGCAACGCCAAGGCTACAGTGCGGGTTCGCAGTCTCGACGATCGCGAGGCGGTCATCACGCTCAAGGGCAAGGTCGCGGGCCTCGTGCGGTCAGAATATGAGTACCCCATTCCGATCGAGGACGCGCGCGAGCTGCTGGTGATGGCGCAGCCGCAGGTGCTGGAGAAGACACGCTACCACGTGCCCCATGATGGGCTGACCTGGGAGGTGGATGTGTTCGAAGGGCGGCACCAGGGACTGGTGTTGGCCGAGATCGAGCTCGACAGCGACGACCAGAAGATTGCCCTGCCGGGCTGGGTTGGCAAAGAAGTCAGCGATGACGAGCGTTACTATAACGCGACGCTGGCACGCAGCTAGCTCGATGGTGGACGGGCGTGGTTGGCGGGTGCTCGCTTAAGCGCAGAGCGGGTGCTGCCGGCGGCTTGATTTTTGCTGGAGACTTCTGCACAAGCGCAGCATTCGTCGGACCCGGTGCAAATCCGGGTGGCTCTTCTGGCCGCCGATCCGCCAGACAATCCAGCAAGAACTGCTTT
>JAQSXP010000372.1 GCA_029256605.1 Devosia sp.
CATGCGCCGGGCGAGAACGCCCGCTTCGGTCAGCACCCGATCGACGTCATGGCCCAGCGAGGCGCCGGTCACGAGGGTGATCTTGAATGGATCGAGCGCGGCGCGTTCGGCCATGGCCAGCGGCACCGCCTTGGCATCGCCGGCGCGGGTGAACCCGCTCATGCCCACCAGCATGCCATCCCCGATGCGGTCGGCTGCTTCGCGCGCCGTCACGATGCGCTCGAGCAATTCGGGGCGGCGGATGCGGGCGGCAAGTTCTGCTTGGTTCAACACTTGAGCACCAGAGGTCGTTGGGAATAAAGGGTTGCACAGCGCGCCGACCGATGGGGGTCGCGCCGGCTAGCGCGACATGAACACCGGGATCACCGCTTCGCTCAGCAACACGCGGGTGACGCCGCCAAGCAAGCGCTCGCGCATGCGCGAATGCCGCCTCGTTCTGGATGGCCTCGGCCGCATTGCGCCAGCCTGCGACCTCGCGCAGCTCCACCGCGACATCATGGCGGCTGAGAAAACGGGCAATGTCCCCGCCATCGACGACGCCATCCGTCTCACTGGCTTCGTCGGTGACGGTGGCCACGACAACGCGGGTGGCCAGTTTGAGCAGCGGCAGCGCATCCTTGACCGCGCGCGCTGATTCACGTGTGTCTTTCCAGGCCACCAGAACCGTATCGAGCGAGCGCGCTGCCCCCTTCATTGGCGGCAGCCACAGGCAGGGCGTGCCCGATTCAAACAGCACCGCTTCCTCGATCTGCGGGTCGGGCGCCTCGTCACCATAGGGCCGGGTGCCGACGAACAGGTCCGAAGCGCGCGCTTCCAGGGCCATCTGCCGGCCCACACTGCCCGCATAACCCGACACAATCCGCAGATCGGTGGGCAGGCCCATTTTGTCGAGCCGGTCCTGCAGCGCCGCCTGGCGTTCGCGGGTCAGCCTTTCAGCCTCGTTGATCATTTCCTGCAGCATCAGCCCGAGCGAGGCTTCGGGCCCCACCAGGATCTCGGGCCGCATATGCACCAGGAGCCCCGTAAGATGCGCTTCGAAGTGGCGGGCAATGGTTTCGGCCGTGTCGAGCCGGAACTCGTCCTCGGGAGAACCCGTGAGATGAACAACAATATCCTTCATGTGCCACTCCGTTGGGGGGCCCGCTTGCCCGATCACGACACCAGACTAGCAAGGCCAAGCCGTGGCAACCTTGACCTCGGTCAAGTCGCCCGACCGGCCCCCCGCGAGCGGTCGGCGTCATCGGGAGCCTTGCTCAAACCGGCAAGGCCCGGTAGCGGGTATGGCGATGCAATTGATTCCAGATTTCGACCTGCGCCCCTGCAACACCTTTGGCCTTGCCGCCAAGGCGCGTTTTGGCGCTGTGATCAACACGCCGGCGGATATCCCCGCCCTGCTCGACGCGGCCAAAGATTTGGGCCTGCCCCTGCGCATTCTGGGCCAGGGCAGCAATGTGGTGCTGCGCCCGTTCTTCGAGGGCATTGTCGCGCAGATGGCGATCAAGGGCCGCCGGGTGGTCGAGGAGAGTGCCGAGCATACCATCATCGAGGCCGGGGGCGGCGAGAACTGGCACGAGTTCGTCGCCCATACGGTCGCGAGCGGCTTGCCCGGGCTCGAGAACCTGGCGCTGATCCCGGGCACGGTCGGGGCATCCCCGGTGCAAAATATCGGCGCCTATGGGCTTGAGCTCGCCGACCGCTTCGCGTCGCTCACCGCCTATGACACGCATGAGCAGCGCTTTGTCGAGCTCGACGCGGCCCAATGCGCGTTCAGCTATCGGCAAAGCCTCTTCAAGCGCGATCCCGACCGCTTCATCGTTTGCGCAGTGCGCTTTGCCCTGCCCCGCGCCTGGACGCCCAATCTGGGCTATGCCGGCCTCTCGGAGCTGCCATCCGATGCCAGCCCCCAGGCAGTGATGGATCGCGTCGTGGCACTGCGCCGCTCCAAGCTGCCCGACTGGACGCAGACCGGCAATGCCGGCTCGTTCTTTCACAATCCGGTGGTGGATGCCGCCACGCTCGAGGCCATCCGCGCCGACCATCCCGGTGCGCCCGCTTATAAACAGCCGGATGGGCGCAGCAAGCTATCGGCGGGCTGGCTGATCGAGCAAAGCGGGTTCAAGGGCCTGCGCATTGGCGGTGCCGGCGTGTCCGAGCGGCACGCCCTTGTCGTGGTCAATCATGGCGGCGCAACCTATGCCGATATCGCTGAGATCAGCGATCGCGTCCGCACGGGCGTCGAAGCGCAATTCGGCGTTATCCTCGTGCAGGAGCCCGAAACCATATGAACGTCACCATCTACCACAATCCCGATTGCGGTACCTCGCGCAACACCCTTGCCATGATCCGCCAAAGCGGCGTCGAGCCGGACGTGGTGGAATATCTCAAAACCCCACCTGACCGCGCCACGATCCGCCAACTCGTTGCCGAGGCCGGCCTGACGCTGCGTGAGGCGCTGCGCCAGAAGGGCACGCCCTTTGACGCGATGGGACTGGGGGACCCTTCGGCCGATGAGGAGGCCATGCTGGACGCCATCGCGGCGCACCCGATCCTGCTCAACCGACCCTTTGTGGTAACTGCCAAAGGCACCCGCCTGTGCCGCCCCTCCCAGCTCGTGCTCGAGATCCTGGAAAACCCCGCGATCGGCCCGTTCACCAAGGAAGATGGCGAAGTGGTGGTCGATGCCGAGGGCCGCCGCGTGGTTTGATCGCGCAGCGCCGGGTTTTGCCCGGCGCCGCAAACTTCAGTTCAGTGCCGCCTGGTAGATCGCCAGCACATCTTCGATGCTCATCGCGCGCGGATTGTTGTCCATCAGCCGGCGAATGGCATGAGCCTCGACCGCCCAGTCGGGCAAGGCCGCGCCCTCGGCGCCATGCGCGCCAAGGCCCATCTCGACCCCCAGCTGCCGGCAGAACTGCATCGCCCCGGCCTTGAGCCGCGTGCCCAGCGGATAAGCGAGCGCATGCCCAGCCGCCGTATTCACCGGTCCGAGGCAGATCCCGCCATAATAGGAGGCGAGCATCATGCCGGCCCGCGCTTCGGTGTCCGAACCATCGGCTACGGCTCGCGCGAGATACCGCCCGACCAGTTCGATGCCCAGCCGCGCATAGCCATCGATCAGCGGATGGGCCTTGATATTGGTGAAGGCCTCAACGCAATGGGCCAGCGCATCAACGCCCGTCGCTGCCGTCACCGCCGAAGGCACCGAATAGGTCAGTTCGGGATCGAGAATGGCCAGGTCGGCCAGCATGAACTGGCTTTCGATCGCGAACTTGGCCAGCGTCTCGGGATTGGTGACGAGCGCGCGGATGCCCGCTTCCGAGCCGGTGCCCGAAGTGGTCGGCACCTGCGCCAATGCGGTGCGCCGGCCCTTGACCTTGCCCGGCCCCACCACATCAAGAATGGTT
>JAQSXP010000373.1 GCA_029256605.1 Devosia sp.
GCCACTTATGGACACTCGATGATTATCGATCCATGGGGCAAGATCCTCGTGGAACTGGCGCATGACCAGCCGGGCGTCGCAGTGGCCGAGATCGCGCTTGAGCAGGTCGAGGACGCGCGCCGGCGCGTTCCGGCGCTGCAGAACGCCCGAGATTTTGTTGTCGGCAGCGGATTGCCCGCTGCCGGTGCTAACCTATATCCTTGAACGAAAGGGCCGCATTTCTGCGGGCCAGGAACCTGCATTGATCCAGTATTCTCTTCAGTGTGAACAGGGCCATCAGTTTGAGGCCTGGTTCAAGAGCGCGGCTGCCTTTGATGAGCAGCAGGAGCGCGGCATTGTCGGCTGCGCCGTTTGTGGATCCACCCAAGTTGCCAAGGCGCTGATGGCGCCCGCGGTGTCCCGTGCGGGCAGCGACAAAGTTGCCGTATCGAGCATGCACCCCGATATGGTGCGCTTCAGGGAGATGCTGCGCCAGTTCAGGCAAAAGGTGACGAGCGAAGCCGACTATGTGGGCGATCGCTTTGCCGAGGAAGCGCGCAAGATTCACTTCGAGGAAGTTGAGCCGCGCGGGATCTATGGCGAGGCGACGCGCGAGGAAGTCATCAGCCTGCATGAAGAGGGTATCGAGTTCATGCCGCTGCCCGAGTTGCCCGAAGAACAGAACTAGGTCGCGCCTGGCTGCGTTGTCGATCAGCCGCGCAATTCCGGCGCGCCATACCGGCGCAGCGACAACGGAGATCACAACATGACTACACTCGACGCAGCCCTATCGGGCAGCTTTGCCATTGGCGGAGACCTCGAGGTCAATCGCTTGGGCTTTGGCGCCATGCGCATCACCGGCAAGGGGATCTGGGGCCCGCCCGAAGATTCGGAGGCGGCAAAGGCAACCTTGCGGCGACTGCCCGAGATCGGCGTCAAGTTCATCGATACGGCCGAAAGCTATGGGCCCTATATCAGCGAAGAGCTGATCGGAGAGGTGCTGGCGCCCTATGACAAGGGTACGATCGTAGCGACCAAGAGCGGCTTGACCCGCACCGGCCCAGATGTCTGGCCTCCACTCGGCCGGCCCGAGTTCTTGCGACAGGGCGCCATCCTCAGCTTGCGCCGGCTCAAGGTCGAGGTCATCGATCTGTGGCAGTTGCACCGCATTGACGCCAAGGTCCCCAGCGCCGACCAGTTCGGCGAAATCGCCAAGCTGCAACAGGAAGGCATCATCCGGCATGCTGGCTTGAGCGAAGTCAGCGTGGCGCAGATCAAGGAAGCCCAGCAGTACTTCAAGGTCGCGACAGTCCAGAACCACTACAACTTCGCCAACCGGCAGAGTGAGGAGGTGCTGGAATATTGCGAAGCCAACGGCATCGGCTTTATTCCCTGGTACCCTCTGGCGGGCGGCAAGCTTGTTGAGGGCAATCCGCAGACCCGCGCGATCATCGAAAAGCATGGCGCCTCCGCCAGCCAGATTGCTTTGGCCTGGCTGTTGAAGCGCTCGCCGGTGATGCTGCCCATTCCGGGCACCGGCAAGGTCAAGCATCTCGAGGATAATGTAGCCGCCGCGTCGATCCAGCTCAGCGACGAGGATTACGCCACCCTCGATGCGGTGGGCAAAGGCAAGTAGCGCTCACGCGGCTCTCGCGTTTAAGCCTTCGCTCCCAGAAAGGGGCGGGGGCTTTTGCTGCCGATGTTGGGGAATAAAGCGGTTCGATGGGGAGGGTGGAATCCCCGCCATCGAACCTGACCAAACAGCCCTCTTGGCAGAAGACTGGATGGCTGAGGGGGTGTTAGCACCGGGGGCGCAGCCTTGTCACCCTAAATTCATAATCCCGGCGGCGCTGGGTCGAAATCCACAGGCGCGATAGAAGACCTCGAGGTGGGGCTCGAAATCGACATGAAGCCATTTGGCCCCACGATCATTAGCGAGGGCGATGGCCCGGCGCATCAACTCGCTGCCGATGCCGCGGCGTTGAAAATCAGGATCGGTGCAAAGATCGAGAATAAAGGCGTGAATGCCGCCATCCCAGGCAATGTTGACAAAAGCGATGAGCCGGTCTCGCTCGAACGCTCCGAGATGGCCGAGGCTGCGCTGGAGGATCGGCGCGAAAGGCCGTGCTGGCGGCGCGCACCAGGCGCGCCGCCAGAGCTGATCAAATTCTGCCTCGTCCGGAAAGGGATCGATCCGGTACTGGGGCAAGGCAGGTCGCCTTAGTCCATCAGCTTGTTGATGGCCTCGACGTCCCGGACGGCACCCTTTGAGGCGGACGTCACGAAAGCGGCATAGGCCTTGAGGGCGGTGGACACTTTGCGCTTGCGCGGCTGGGCTGGTTTCCAGCCGAGCTTGTCCTGCTCAACGCGGCGGGCCGCCAGATCGGCATCGCTCACCAGCACATTGACCGTGCGGTTGGGGATATCGATCTCGATCATGTCGCCTTCGCGAACCAGCCCGATCGCGCCGCCTTCGGCTGCTTCAGGGGAGGCGTGGCCGATGGAGAGCCCCGACGTGCCACCCGAGAAGCGCCCATCGGTCAGGAGGGCGCAGGCTTTACCGAGCCCCTTGGACTTGAGATAGCTCGTTGGGTAGAGCATTTCCTGCATGCCCGGGCCGCCACGGGGACCTTCGTAGCGGATGACGATGACGTC
>JAQSXP010000374.1 GCA_029256605.1 Devosia sp.
CAATTTCGGCCGCAATGAAGTGGCCAATTTCCTCGAGGCCAGCGCGCTCTTTTGGCTCGACCGCTACCATATCGATGGCCTGCGCGTGGATGCCGTGGCTTCCATGCTATACCTCGACTATTCCCGCAATGCGGGCGAATGGATCCCCAACAAGTTCGGCGGCAACGAAAATCTCGAAGCCATCGCCTTTCTCAAGGAAACCAATACCCGCGCCTATGAGCTCAACCCGGGCTCGCAGACGATTGCCGAGGAATCCACGGCCTTCCCCAAGGTCAGCCGCCCCATCTATGACGGCGGTCTGGGCTTTGGATATAAATGGAACATGGGGTGGATGCACGACACGCTCCACTACATGCAGCTCGATCCCATCTATCGCCGCCACCATCAGGGCGAGATGACCTTCGGGCTCCACTACGCTTATACCGAGAACTTCGTGCTGCCCCTCAGCCATGACGAAGTCGTCTATGGCAAGGGCTCGCTGCTGGGCAAAATGCCAGGCGATCGCTGGCAGAAATTCGCCAATCTGCGCGCCTATCTCGCTTTTATGTGGACCCATCCGGGCAAGAAGCTCCTGTTCATGGGCGGCGAGTTCGGCCAGGAGCGGGAATGGAACCACGATCAGTCGCTCGACTGGCACCTGCTCGAAGATCCTCTGCACAAGGGCGTGCAGTCGCTGGTGCGCGACCTTAATTATACCTATCGCAACCATCCGGCGCTGCACCAGCTCGACGCGGACCCCGAGGGGTTTGAATGGATCGATGCCAGCGATGCCGAGGGCAGCGTCTTTATCTATCTGCGCAAGGGGCGCGATGGGGTGCCGCCGGTGGTCATTGCCTGCAACATGACGCCGACCGTGCGCTCCGATTATCGGGTCGGCGTGCCGCAAGGGGGCAGCTGGGGCGAAATCCTCAACTCCGACGCCGAAGCCTATGGCGGCTCCAATGTCGGCAATGGCAACCATATCAATGCGGAAGATGTGAGCTGGCATGGCCGGCCCGCATCCCTGCGGCTGACCCTGCCGCCCTTGGCCGCCATTCTGCTGACGCCCAACGCCGGGGCGGACTAAACCGCCGGCGTGGGCGCAGCCTGGGCCGTCAGGGTTGAAACAAAGCGCCGGGTGCGCTCGGAAGCGGGGCTGCCAAAGACCTGCTGGGCGGCCCCGGCCTCGACGACTTCCCCGGCCTCGATGAAGACGACATTGGCGGCGATGGTGGCGGCAAGCCGCAGATCGTGGGTCGCCATCAGCATGGTCGTGCCTTCGCGCGCCAGTTGCGCCAGAACTTCCACCACCTCGCCGGCCAGCTGTGGATCGAGCGCCGAAGTGGGCTCGTCGCAGAGCAGTACTTTTGGGGTAGGCGCGAGGGCACGCGCAATGGCAACGCGTTGCTGCTGCCCGCCCGAAAGGCTCGATGGCCACGCATCGGCCTTGGCGGCCATCCCCACTTTTTCGAGCAGTTCCATGCCGCGCTGGCGCGCCTTCTCCGGCGGCCATTTCAGCACGGTTAGCAGCCCCTCCATGACATTGCCAAGGGCGGTGAAGTGCGGAAACAGCTGGAAGTTCTGGAACACCATCCCCGTCTTGCGCCGCAGCGCCAGGACGGCCTGGCGATCAACTTTGATCCCCGGGCCAAACTCGATCACCGCGTCATCGATGCGCACCACGCCCGCCTGAGGCATTTCGAGCAGGTTGACGCAGCGCAGCAGCGTGCTCTTGCCACTGCCGGAGGGGCCGATCAGCGCTGTTACGCTCCCCTCGGGAACGGCCACGCTGACGCCCTTGAGCACTTCAACCTCGCCAAAGCTCTTGTGGATGTTGTCGAGCGTGATCACGCGCCCACCTCGATAAAGCCGCCATAGCGGGAAAAACGCCGCTCGACGCGGGCCTGCAGGCTCGACAGCACCGAGCTGACCAGGAGATAGATCAGCGCCACCTCTACATAAAGAATGAGCGGCTCGTAGCTGGTGGCGACGATGCGCTGGCCGGCGCGGAACAGCTCGGGCACGGTGATGGCGGCCGCCAGCGATGTGTCTTTGACCAGCGAGATAAAGGTGTTGGACAGCGGGGGAATGGCCACCCGCGTTGCCTGAGGCAGGATGGCCCGGCGCATGGCCTGGGGCCAGGTCATGCCGATCGAATAGGCGGCCTCCCACTGCCCCTTGGGCACTGACAGCAAGACGGCCCGGATGATCTCGGACGTATAGGCACCGACATTGAGGGTGAAGCCGATCAGGGCGGCGGGAAACGCATCAAGCACGATGCCGATGCTGGGCAAGCCGTAAAAAATCAGGAACAGCTGCACCAGCAACGGCGTGCCGCGGATGATCCACACATAGAATTTGACCAGTGCAACCAGCGGGCGCGGCCCGAACAGCCTGGCGATGGCGGCAAGAAAACCCAGGCTCAGGCCCAAGATAAACGACAGCAGCGTCAGCGGGATGGTGAACAGCAGGCATGCCCAAAGCAGCGAGGGCAGGGAGTCCAGCATCAAGGAAAGCCAGGGCGGCATCGCGGGGTTTCCGTCAACAAAAAGGACCGGCCAAACCGGGCCGATCCTTTCACACAATATCGGAGAAAGTTTACTGGGAAACGTCTTCGCCGAAATACTTCTGGGAAATTTCGGCATAGGTGCC
>JAQSXP010000018.1 GCA_029256605.1 Devosia sp.
CCTGGTCCATGTTCATGCCGGGCGAGACCTCGCAATCGCAGTAAACGCGAATGTGGTCGCGGAACTTGCCGCCCATGAGCTCATAGATCGGCACGCCCAAGGCCTTGCCCTTGAGGTCCCAAAGGGCGATCTCGACGCCGGTGAGCGCGGTGATCAGGGCGCCGGCAAAGCCGCCTTCAAAAACGAGGCTGCGGCGGATTTCCTCAAAGATGGCGTCGATGGCGAAGGGGTCGCGACCGACGAGCTTGCCCGCCAGTTCGCGCTGGATGATGGCAATGGCCTGGTGGCCGCCATGGACGCATTCGCCGAGGCCAGTGATGCCGGCATCGGTTTCGATGCGCACCCATAGATGCATGCAATGGCCTGATGTGGCCGCTGTGGTGACCGAAGTGATCTTCACGTGGTTCTCCTCCCCGCGAGTGGCTGCCCCTTATGATGCAGCCCGATTGTTGTGTGAAAGCTGCTCCCTCGCCCCTCTCCTCAGGGGGCGAAAAAGTCCAGATCATCTTCCAGCAGATAGGGCCGGGCGCCTTCGGGATCGATGTCGAGCCCCAAGCCTGGCGCTTCGAGCAGATCGACCATTGAATTGGTGACGATCTGGTCGGGCAGGCCGATGACGATGTCTTCCCACCACGGATCGGAAGCGCTGGGATATTCAAAGGCGATGTAGTTGGCGGGGAGCGTGGCGCAGACATTGATGAGGGCGCCAAGGCCCAAAAGGCCATTGGCGGTGCCGTGGGGCGCCATCATGATGGAATGCATATAGGCGTGCTCGGCCACCCATTTGAGCTCGGCAATGCCCCCGATATCGGCGGGATCGGGGCCGATGACGCGCACGGCCTGGGTTTCGATCAGCTCCTTGAAATTATGCCGGAGATAGATTTGCTCGCCGGTATGGATGGGGGTGGAGGTCGAGGTGGTGAGCTCGCGATAGGCCTGGGGGTTGACCCAGGGCACGTAATCGCCGGTCAGCATGTCCTCGAGCCACATCAGATTGTATTTCTCGACCGCCTGGGCAAAGCGGATGGCGTCGGGCAGGAACCAGCCGGGGCCGCAATCGAGCGCGAGGGAGACCTTGTCGCCCAGCACTTCCTTCATGGCGATGACGCAATCGAGCATGTGGTTGAAGGCGTGCTCGCTGATCTGGCCCTGGTCCATGGCGCCGTGAAAGAGGCGCGGCTGGGTAACGCCGTAATGGAAATCGGGAACATTGGTCTTCATGTTGGAATGAAAACTGATGCCCTGCTTGACCATGAAGAAGTTCTGCGGCTGCTCCATCATCCATTTGACGTCGGCCGCATAATCCTCGGGGCGATCGCCGGTGCGTTTTTGGCGGATGGAGCCGTTGTAGACACGCACCTGGTCGCGCACCTTGCCGCCGAGGAGCTTGTAGACGGGCACATTGGCGGCCTTGCCCGCAATGTCCCAAAGGGCATGCTCGATGGCCGAAACGGCGGCGCCATAGGGCTTGAACGAGCCGCGCTGGCGAATTTTCAGCATGCAGCGCTCCACATCGGTGGGGTCTTCCCCGATCAGCGCATCGCGGAAATGGAGCACCCAGGGTTTGAGATAAGCCTTGGTGTATTCCACTTCCCCCAGGCCATAGAGGCCTTCATCGGTGACGACGCGCACAATGGGGTGCCGGCCGATAACGGCGCAGCGCAGATCGGTGATTTTCATGGTTCCTCCTGAACCTTGTTGGCGGTGTCGCTGACCTTCAGTCGACACCCTCCCCCGGGCGGGGAGGGATCAAGGGTGGGGGGCGTTCGCCCCGACATCGTGGCTCCCGCACCCCCTCCCAGTCTCCCCCATCAAGGGGGAGGTGCCGTTCAGTGGGTGGGCGATGGTCTTGCCCAGAATAGACGCTCGCCAGTTTCGCTGCGCGAAATGGCGGGAGAGGCTGGGCGCGAAGAGGCCGGGCGATTTTCCCCTGCGGGGAAAAAGCCTAGCTCCAGGTCCGGTCCCAGGAATAGTCGTCGTCCCACTGGTCGGTCGGCAGCCAGATGCCCTTGACCCCTTCCTGCAGGTGTTCGGCGATGACCTCGTCGACAATGTCGTCGATCCCCAGGCCCGGCTTGTCGGGCACGGTGATGAAGCCGTTCTGCACCAGGGGCTTGGGCAGGCCGGTGACGATGTCGTCCCACCAGTCGACCTCGACCGAATGGTATTCAAGCGCCATGAAGTTTTCGGTGGCGATGGCGACATGGGCGGCGGCCATGCAGGCGATGGGGCTTTCGGCCATGTGGATGGCCATGGCGATGCCCTGTTCCTGGGCGGCGTCGCCGATCTTCTTGGTTTCGAGAATTCCGCCCGAAGTGAGCAGGTCGGGGTGGATCACCGAAATGCCCGAACCCAGCAGCGGCTCGAAACCCTCGCGCAGATAGATGTCCTCGCCGGTGCAGATCGGCACGGTCGTGGCCTGCTGCAGCTCGCGATACTGCTCGGTATATTGCCAGGGGATCACGTCCTCGAGCCAGGCGGGGGCGTATTTCTCGATGCGGCGGGCGAGGCGAATGCCGCTTTGCAGCGAGATATGGCCGACATGGTCGATGGCGAGCGGGATCTCGTAGCCGATCACCTCGCGCACTTCGTGGATATATTGCTCGAGCTGGTCGAGCCCGCGCTCGGTGAAGTTGAGCCCGGTAAAGGGGTGGCGCACATTGTGGGTGTCGTAGACGGCGTTGCGGGCGCGCCGGTCTTCGAGCGTCTTGCCATGGCCGCGGGGGGGATGGATGCGATAGCCTTCAAGCGAGCCCGCGGGCGCCACGACGGAGCCGGGGGTATCGACGACCTGCATCAGCCCCAGGTCCATCTTGAGGAAGGTGAAACCCAGCGCCATGCGTTCCTTCAACCGCTTGCCAGTTTCGGTGCCGCTGGCGACGCTGGCATCGGTGTCGCAATACATGCGCACCTTGTCGCGGAACTTGCCGCCCAGCATCTGATAGATCGGCACGCCATAGGCCTTGCCGGCAATGTCCCAAAGGGCGATCTCGATGGCCGAAACGCCGCCGCCCTGCCGACCGTGGCCGCCGAACTGCTTGATGCGGCGGAAGAGGCGATCCACATCGAGCGGGTTTTCGCCGAGCAGCCGGCTCTTGAGCATCAGCGCATAGGTGGCGCTGGCGCCATCGCGCACTTCGCCAAAGCCGACAATGCCCTGATTGGTGTAGATCTTGAGGAGCGCGCTGATGAACGGCGCCCCCACCATTTCGGCGACGCGGATATCGGTGATGCGCAGATCGCTCGGGCTTGAGCTGGTGCGCACATTGCCTTGGATCAACTCATTGGTGTTGATCTCATTCATGGGTCAATTCCTCCCTTTCCCATTGGGGCGCCTCCACGCGCCCGTTCCCGCCTTCAGGCGAGGTCCACCAGGTTTTCCTCCAGATAAGCCCGGTTCATTTCGATGCCGAGCCCGGGGGCGCGGTTGAGCTTGAGCGAGCCGTTCGAGTTGTCGAGCGGCTTGTCGATCAGGTGGTCGTATTTGCTCAAATTCCATTCCGAGGTTTCGAGCCGGTAGAAATTGGGCACGGTCATCATCACCTGCGCGCCCGCCACCACATTGATGGGCCCGGCCGCATCATGGGGCGAAACGGGAATGTAATAGGCTTCGCAGAGCGCCGAGATCTTCTTGAGCTCGGTGATGCCGCCGGTCCAGGTGACGTCGGGCATGATGTAGTCGGCGAGTTGGTTTTCTAGGATGGGCACGAAATCCCATTTGGTGTGGCCGCGCTCGCCCCAGGAAATGGGGCAATTGACCTTCTCGCGCACCTGCTGGAGGGCGTTGAAGCTTTCGGGCGGCACCGGTTCTTCGAACCAGTCGATATCGCCGGCCGCCTCGAGTGTGCGGCAAAGGCGAATGGCGGTGGGCACGTCAAAGCGGCCGTGGGCATCGATGAGGATTTCGATATCGGGCCCGGCGGTCTGGCGGATGAGTTCGGTCAGTTCGGCGGCTTCCCGCTCATCCTTGCGCGTCATCGTGCCATCGAGATAGCCCTCGAACTGTTCGCGGGCGATGCCGTTGGCCAGCACCGGTCCCTGCTGGGGGAAGGGGTCGAATTTGAGCGCGGTGTGGCCGGAAGCAACGATGTCGCGGATTTCCTGGGCGACGGCTTCCGGGCTGGTGAACTTGCGCTGGTCAGGGTGGGTGTAAAGGAGAATGTCCTCGCGCACCGGCCCGCCTAGCAATTCATAGATGGGCTGGCCCAAGACCTTGCCGCGGATGTCCCAAAGGGCGATGTCGATGGCGCTGGTGCATTCCACCGCGGCGCCGCGGCTGCCCATATAGGTGAAGTTGCGGAAGATCTTGTGCCAGATGCGTTCGATATGGGCGGGGTTGTCGCCTTCGATGATCTTGCTGATCTGGGTGAGCATGACGCAAAGCGCCCGGTTGGCAACATAGGTGGTGGTGGTGATCTCCCCCCAGCCCGACACGCCCTCGTCGGTGGTCACCTCCACAAAGAGGAACTCGCCCCAATAGGATGCGGCTGACTTGATCAGCCAAGGTTTGACGCCAGTTATCTTCATTGCCTTCCTCCCCAAGGCGCCGATTGCTGTGCAGATGCGGCGCTAACTTGCCCGTGCCGTTTCGGCGGCACGCATATGTTCCAGAATATGACGGCCCGAGCCTTCGACATGCTGGGCCACGAGTGCGGCCGACCCATCGGCATCGCCCGCCTTGATCAGGGCGATCAGCTCGCGATGCTCGCGCATGACCTGCGCGCGGCGCGCCAGGGTGAAATCAAAGCGGCGGCTGACGGCGCGCAGCACTTCGCGGTGCTTCCACCAGAGCTCGGCGGCATGGCGGTTGTAATGACGCTCATACATGATGGTGTGAAAGCGGGTATCGAGCTCGCTGTGGCGCAGGGTATCGGCGAAATTGTTGGCCTCGATCTCGTCCTGCACCGCTTCGAGTTGCGCGATATCCTGGCTCGTCGCCATGCCCACGAACCAGCGGGTGAGGGCCGGCTCGATCAAGACGCCGATCTCGTAGATGTCGCGCACGAAATCCTGGTCGATCGGACGCACCCGGGCGCCGCGATTGGGGGAAATGATGACAAAGCCCTCGCCACGCAGCATCTGCAGGGCTTCGCGGATGGGATTGGCGGAGGTGTTATGGCGCTGCGCCAGTTCGGCCACCACCAGGCGTTCGTTGGCCACAAGGCGTCCCGAAATGATGTCGTCCCGGATCTGCTGGTAAACCGAATCACCGGCTGGAGTCGCGCCGCTGGGCTCCATGCCCACAGGCGGCTGCGCCTTGTAGTCGTTCATTGATAGTCCCGTCACTTCCATGGGTTGGCGCCGTCGCGGCAAGGCCAAGCCTAGCTAAGACGCGCCGGGATCGTACAACAAATCTTGCAGATAATGTGCAATTTTAGCCCGTTGACACATAATTTGTAGTCTGCAAACCTGCCTGAGGTGGCGCAAGACATAAGAGGCACAAGCCCGATGTCGGTCGCCAGGGAGCCCGCTGCGCAGAGCCCAGCGGATGACAGGAGGACGTGATGAGGAAGCCCCGTTTGGGCCGTGCCCTTGTGCATGGCGCAGCAGTAACTGCGCTCGCTGTGTCGACGATGATGAGCACTTCCGTGCTCGCGCAAAGTGTCGATATCAGCCAGTGGTCGCCGGAATATGTGCGCTCGATCGCGGGCACCGAGGAGTTCGACACGGCCGCGCAGTGCGGGGCCGTTACCCCGCTCGATTACCAAGGCAAGCTGACCTTCTGGTACCAGGGCGTGTTCGAGGGCGATCCCGACCTCTTGCGCCAGTACTATAAAGACTTCTTTGTCGCCTTCCGGGAAACCTATCCCAATATCGAGCTGCAGGAACAGGCGCTGACCTATAACGACCTGCTCGACAAGTTCCGCACGGCCCTTCTGGGCAATGCCGGCCCGATGATGGTGCGCCTGCAGATCCTGGGCGGGGTGGAATTTGCCTCCAAGGGGTATCTGCAGGAGCTCAGCCCAGAGGATGTGGGCTGGAAAACCGAGGATTTCTGGCCGGGCGCCATGAAGTCGGTGATGTGGGAAGGCAAGACCTACGGCATTCCCACTAATAATGAGACGATGGGCTTTATCTGGAACGCCGACATTTTCGAGCGGGCGGGCCTTGATCCGGAAAAGCCACCGGCAACCTGGGACGAGGTGGTCGCCTATTCCAAGCAGATCCACGATACGCTGGGCATTGCCGGCTATGGGCTCGTGGCGCGCAAGAATGCGGGCAATACCCCTTATCGCTTCATGCCCCAGCTCTGGGCGTATGGCGGGGGCGTGTTCGACGAAGCCGATCCGAACCCGACCTATGAAGAGGTTCGCCTCGACAGCCCCGAAAGCAAGCAGGCGCTGCAGGCTTCCTATGACATGTATGTGCGCGACAAGTCGGTGCCGGTTTCGGCGCTGACCAACCAGCAGGCCGACAACCAGCCGCTGTTCCTGGCGGGCCAGGTGGCGATGATGGTGTCGCACCCATCCGACTATGACGTGATGCTGGACCTGCAGGCCAAGGCCACGGGCGCCGACAAGGAAAAGGCGCAGACCGTCATCGACAATATGCGCTATGGCCTCATTCCCACCGGCCCCGACGGGCGGCGCGCGGTGGTGTTCGGCGGCTCCAATATCCACATCCTCAAGCCTGAATATGTGGATGGCGGTGTCGTGGACGAGGCAGCGGCCAAGGCGATGACC
Organism: Devosia sp.; assembly: GCA_029256605.1. GTDB lineage: Bacteria > Pseudomonadota > Alphaproteobacteria > Rhizobiales > Devosiaceae > Devosia. The sequence continues at coordinate 6,684 of JAQSXP010000018.1, forward strand.
TGCTTTTGGACCAGCCCCGAATGGTCGCTCAAAATGGCCTATGCCGGCTCCAATCCGGGCAACCTCAATGGCTTCAAGACCAGCTGGATGAAGGAGCGGCTTGAAAACATCGAGTTCCTCGATGTCACCACCGCCATGCTGCCCTATGGCGTGCCGTTCCCGGCGCTGCCAGTGACGCCCGAAATCATGAACATCATCATTCCCGACATGCTGCAAAACGCATTGACCGGGGCGATGACCGTGGATGAGGCGGCCGAGGATGCAGCCCAGAAAGTGCGTGACCTGACTGGAGGCGGCGGGCTCTAGGCCCAGCCGGCACAGAAGACGCGACCGGCGGCAGCCCTACGCCGCTGCCGGTTAGTTTTTCTCTCAAGACGAGAGCCACAATGACCACGCAGATCGGGTTTGCCGGCGCCCCTGCCCAGGCGCGCATTGTTCGCCCCAGTGTGTTGCAACAGATATGGGCCAGCCGGGCCGACTATCTTTATGTGCTGCCCGCGATCATCGTGATGCTGATCGTCATCGCCTATCCCATCTATTACACGATCGACCTGTCGTTCTTTGAAACGCCTCCAGGCCTGCAGCTGCGCGACAAGAACTTCGTTGGGGTCGAGAACTATGCCACGATCCTGTCGAGCAATGTGTTCTGGCGCGTCACCCTCAACACGGTGATCTGGACCTTTGCCTCGACCCTCATTGCCTTTGTGCTGGGCTATGCCGCGGCGCTGGCGCTGCACCGCGATTTCGCCGGCCGCGCCGTGCTGCGCGCGATCCTCATCATTCCCTGGGTGATTAGCGCGGTGGCGGCGTCCTATATCTGGAAGTGGATCTACCACTCCGATTTCGGCATTTTGGGCGCGGTGATGGTGCAGATGGGGCTCGTGGAGCGGCAGCCCAATTTCATCGACAATGTCCACACCGTCTTGCCCTCCCTGATCGTGGTCAATATCTGGCGCGAGTTCCCGTTTGCCATGATCATGATCATGGCGGGGCTGCAGACCGTGCCCGAGCAATTGCTGCGCGCTGCCAAGGTGGATGGCGCCTCGACCTGGCAGCGGTTCTGGCACGTCACCTTTCCGTATCTGAGCGGGGTATCGACGGTCACCATCCTGCTGCTGGCGGTGGCGAACTTCAATTCCTTCATCATCCCCTGGATCATGACGGGCGGCGGGCCATCCAATGCCTCCCATATCTGGATCACTCATATCTATGAGCTCGCCTTTGGGCGGCAGCGCTGGGGTGTGGCCTCGGCCTATTCGGTGCTGCTGTTCATGATCCTGATGGCGCTGGGGTACTTCTATGTCCGCGCGCTCAGCGGCAACGAGAAAAGGGAGCACGGCGCGTGACCAGCATGACCGAAATGGCCGCGCCGCGTGGCCGCACCGCCAGCGCCGCCCCGCGCCCGCGTAAAAAGATCGACGGCTGGCGCTGGGGAGGCCGCATCTTCCTGTTGTTCATGCTGGCCTATACCGCGCTGCCCATGATCTGGATGCTGCTGACCTCGATCAAATCGGGCTTTGCCGCCACCCAGTTCCCGCCGCAGTGGTGGCCGGACGAACCGACGCTGGCGAGCTATCAAAAGCTGCTCGATCCGCAAAACAGCGTGGGGCAGGATTTCCTGCGCTTTTTCTGGAATAGCCTCTTTGTATCGGTTTGCACCACGATCATGGCGGTGGTGGTGGCGGTGCCGGCCGCTTATGCCTTTTCGCGCTTCAGCTTTCCCGGGCGAAAATTCCTGTTTTTCGCGGTGCTGCTGCGCAACATGTTCCCGGCGGTGATTTTCCTCGTGCCCCTCTTCATCCTGATGCGGGTGCTGGGCCTGGTGAACACCCATGGCTCGCTGATCCTGACCTATCTAACCTTCGGGCTGCCGCTGGCGATCTGGCTGCTCAAGGGGTTTTACGACAACATCCCGGTACAGCTCGAACAGGCGGCGCGGATCGACGGGGCCACGCGTTTCCAGGCGTTTCTCCTGATCGTCATGCCTCTCTCGGCGCCGGGGATCATCGCGACCGCGATCTATTCCTTTATCGGGGCGTGGAACGAATACATCTATGCCGCGACCTTCCTCACCCGGAACGACCAGCTGACCCTGCCCGTCGGCATCCAGCGGTTCTTTTCGGAAAACACCACCGATTTCCCGGGCCTGATGGCGGCAAGCTTCATGATGAGCGTGCCGGTGGTGGTGCTGTTCCTCGTGCTTCAGAAATACTTCGTGCGTGCGCTCACCGAAGGCGCGGTCAAACACTAGAAAGTTGCCCCATGGCTCAGGTGGTTCTCAAGGATCTCGTCAAGACCTATGGCTCGGTTTACGCCGCCAAGGACGTGTCCCTGACAGTTAATGATGGCGAGTTCGTCGCTCTGGTCGGCCCGTCCGGTTGCGGCAAGACGACGACGCTCAATCTCGTGGCGGGGCTGATCCCGATCACCTCGGGGGACATCGTGATCGGGGACCGGGTGGTCAACGATCTCGACCCCAAGGACCGGGACATCGCCATGGTGTTCCAGAACTATGCGCTGTATCCGCAAAAAAGCGTGTTCCAGAACCTCGCCTTCCCCCTGCAGATGAGAAAGCTCCCCAAGGCCGAGATCGAGGCCAAGGTCAATGCGGCGGCCAAGGTGCTCGACATCACCCATCTGCTCGAGCGCAAGCCGCGCGAACTGTCGGGCGGGCAGCAGCAGCGCGTGGCGCTGGGGCGGGCGCTGGTGCGCGACCCGGCGGTGTTCCTGATGGACGAGCCGCTGTCCAACCTCGATGCCAAGCTGCGCGTGCAGATGCGCTCGGAGATCAAGCGCTTCCACCAGGATCTAGGGGCGACCATCATCTATGTGACCCATGACCAGCTCGAAGCCGTGACCATGGCCGACAAGATGGCTGTCATGAACGGGGGGCTGCTGCAGCAATATGATACGCCGGCGCAGGTCTTTGCCCACCCCGTCAACATGTTTGTCGCGAGCTTTATCGGCAGCCCGGCGATGAGTCTGGTGCCGCTGGAAGCCAGCAGCGCCAATGGGCAAACGGTGCTGACCAGCGCCGAGGGCTGGCACATGCCGCTTTCGGAGGCCAATGCGCGCAAGGTCGCGGGCGCCAGTTCGCGCAAAGTGGTGCTGGGGGCGCGGCATTCGACCATCCGGCTGCACAAATCGCCGGTGGACGGGGCGGTGCCGGCGCGGGTCTATACGGTGGAGCCCACCGGCGACATCACCTTTGTGCAGGCGTTCGTCGCGAGCTCGATCGTCAATATCAGCCTGCCACCGACGGTGCAGGTCGCGCCCGACGAGCAGGTCTGGCTCGAATTCGACCAGGAGCGCATGCATCTGTTCGATGGGCAAACCGAAATGGCGCTGCGCTCGGCATAATCCGGATTACCCCTGCTCATGCCGTTCCAGCTCAAGATCACTGCCATTACGCCCTTTGCCGTGCGCGTGGGTATCCGCAACCAGTTCCTGCTCAAGATTGAAACCGATGGCGGGATCTTCGGCTGGGGCGAAAGTGGCCTTACCGGCCGCGAAAAGGCGGTGGCCGGGGCCGTCGAGCATTACCGCGAGTTCCTCATCGGGCAGGACGCGATGCAGATCGGCCGGATCTGGCAGGAAATGTATCGCAGCCAGTATTTCGAGGGCGGGCGGGTGCTGCAGGCCGCGATCTCTGCCATCGACATTGCGCTCCATGACATCAAGGGCAAGGCGCTGGGCGTGCCGGTTTACCAGTTGCTGGGGGGCAAGCAGCGCGATGTGATCCCCACTTTTGCCTCCACCGGCGACAGTGCGGGGGAGGGCGCGATCGAGCGGGCCGTTGAGCTGATGGAAATGGGGTTCGACGCGATCCGGTTCTTCCCCATCGGCCAGGATAGCCGCGACATCTTTGAGCCGCGCGAGTCCATTGCCAGCACGGCGCGCCTGCTGAACCGGGCGCGCGAGGCCTTGGGCGACGCCGTGGTGCTGGGGATCGATTATCACCACCGCTTGTCGGTCGCGGAGGCGGCGAGCTTTTGCAACAAGCTCGACAAGGGCGTGCTCGATTTTCTCGAGGAGCCCATCCGCGACGAGACGCCCGAAGCCTACGAATCGCTGCGTGGAATGACCGATATTCCCTTCGCCATTGGCGAGGAGTTTTCCAGCAAGTGGCAGTTCCTGCCCTATATCGAGCGGGGCATTCACCAGTTTAATCGGCTCGATGTGTGCAATGTCGGTGGGCTGACCGAGGCGATGAAGGTCGCTGGCTGGAGCGAGGCCCATTACGTCGACCTGATGCCGCATAACCCGCTAGGGCCGGTCTGCACAGCCGCGACCGTGCACTTCGCGGCGGCCGTGCCCAATTTCGCCTGGCTCGAGACGCGGGAGCCCGAACGCGGGCTAGGCTTTAACAACGCCGACTTCTTTCCGGTGCAGCCGCAGCTGGAGGGCGCGGTCTACCGGGTCAGCGATGCGCCGGGGCTGGGAGTGGAGGTCAATGAAGACCTCCTGGCGCGGCAGAGTTTTGAGTTCTGGGAAGCGCCGCATCTGCGGCGCCGAGATGGTTCGGTGACCAACTGGTAAGCGGCCGGCCAAAGTGGAGGAAAGACGAATGACGAGTGGCGCCGAGATTCAACGGCCGGCAAAGGAATTGATCGAGGGCTTGCGCGGGCTGGGCGCGGCGACCATTGCCGGCACGCTGGGGCATATGGGGTTCCGCAACCCGCATATGACCGGCATCCTGCCCCAGACCAAGGGCAAGGTGATCTGCGGGCCGGCGCTGACGCTGCAATGCCTGCCGCAGCGGCCCGACCTCTTTAGCGAAGGCGAATATGCCGATCCTGAAACGCAGCTGCACCGGCATGTGCTCTATCATGTGCAGGATGGCGATGTGGTGGTGGTGGATGCGCGCGGCGACATGCGCTCGGGCATTTTCGGGGACATGATGTCCACCTATTTCAAGGGCCGCGGGGGCGCGGGCATCATCATCGACGGGGTGATGCGCGACCGACCCAATGTGGAAAAGCTCGACCTCGCGCTTTGGCTCAAGGGCTGGTCGCCCAACTACCATGTGCAAACCGACATCTATCCCTATGCGGTCAATGTCACCATTGCCTGTGGCGGGGTGACCGTGGTGCCGGGCGATATCATCGTGGCCGATGACGATGGCGCGGTGGTGGTGCCGGTGTCGATGGCCCGGCAGGTGATCGAGGACGGCCAGAAGCATGCCGAGTGGGAGGAATTCTCGCGCATGAAGCTGATGGCCGGGGAATCGCTGCAGCGTTATTACCCGCTCCATCCCGATGCCCAGGAAGAATACGAGGCCTGGCGGCGCGAGAATCCGCTGCGCTAGGGCCCTGCCGGCCGGCCCTGCGTTGGAGGAGCGCAGGGCCGGCCAAGGCTGCAAAGCCGGTTACGACGCTGCAGCGGGAGCGGCGATGCTGTTGAGCTCCTCCATATCGGCAGCGGAGAGCTCAAGTTGCGCGGTGGCGAGATTTTCCCGGAGATGGGCCACCGAGGACGTGCCCGGGATCAACAAAATATTGGGT